>JBBQYA010000006.1:0-52080 GCA_038209155.1 Sphingobacteriales bacterium
AATTTTATCATTTCTTTTGCCTTTTCTGGATCTGGGCAACGGAGAATGTTGGATTCTATCAGTTCTAAATTTAGTTTTTTGTAATCGGGTGATATAGAAATATTCCCAACCGCACTTACATAAGCTGTAATTTTAATGGAATACTGTTCCAAAAATTGCATCGCAATACTTCCTGCTGCTACTCTGGCAGCGGTTTCTCTTGCTGAAGAACGCCCTCCACCTCTATGATCACGAATTCCATATTTGTTTTGATAGGTAAAATCTGCATGACTTGGTCGGAAGTTTTTTTCTACATCAGAATAATCGGAAGATTGTGCATCTTCATTCTCGATCATCATAGAAATTGGAGTTCCAGTGGTTTTACTTTCAAACAAACCCGAAAGAATTTGAATTTGATCTCGCTCTTTTCTTGGGCTGCTAATTTCAGATTGTCCTGGTTTCCTTCTATTTAATGCCGTTTGAATTTTTTCAATAGAAATTTCAATTCCAGCTGGACAACCATCCAAAACCACACCTATTGCTTTACCATGCGATTCGCCGAAAGTTGAAATAGTAAAAATTTTTCCAAATGAATTGCCTGCCATGATTGCCTAATTTTAGCTTATTTCCGATTCTAATCCAAATTTATTAAGATCATTCCAAAATTCTGGGTAGGATTTTTTTACAACTTCTGGATTTTTAATTTCCAAACTTTTCTGTGAAAAAACCATTGAAGCAAATGCCATAGCAATACGATGATCATCGTAGGTGTTGATTACTACGTTTTGGTTTAAAATTAAATTTTCAGTTTTTAAAAGATGATTGCCTGTCAATTCTAGATAGAAATTAACACCAAATTTTTCTAATTCTATTTCTAAAGCTAATATTCGATCACATTCTTTAATTCTTAAACTTTCTAAACCAGAGAAAATGCCATTTATTTGCAATCCAGAACAACAAATAATAATAGTTGGTGCAAGATCTGGGCAATCGGAAAAGTTAAATTCCAAAAACTTGGTTTCAACTTTAGTTTTTATTAATCGAACTCCAAATTCTTCAAATTGAGTTTGGACACCTAGTTTTTCCATTATTTTAGCAATAATTTGATCTCCTTGCTTGCTCTCTTTTCTAAATCCTGAGAAATAAATTTCTTCAATTGTTGATAATGCAATTAAACTATACCAATAAGCCAAACTACTCCAATCAGGTTCTATAATTATTGGTTTGGAAAGATATTTTTGAGGTTTTATTTCAATTTGATTTCCTTTGATTTCAATTTCAATTCCAAAATATCTCATGGTATCTATCGTCATTTGGATATAGGGAAAAGATGAAATTTTACCTTTTAAATTCAATCTCAAACCATTTGGTAAGCTAGGAGAAATCAATAATAATGCAGTTGCAAACTGGCTACTGATTTCTGCATTCAAGTTTATTTCATTTTTTTCTGTAAAGGTAAAATCCAAAAGTTCAATTGGTGGAAAACCATTTTTTTCAGAATACTTAATTTTGGCTCCTAAACTTTTTAATGCGTCAACCAATATTCCAATTGGTCTTTCTTTCATTCTTACAGAGCCTGTTATCATTACTTTTTTTTGGATTAAAAAAAAATAAGCAAGCAAAAAACGAAGAGTTGTACCTGCTGGACCTACCTCTATAATCTTATTGTTTTGTTCTTTTGTTAAAATTTCTTGTAAACGTTTGGTATCTTCTGAATCAGAAATACCATGAATTTCAATTTCCCTTGAGCATAATTCAGAAATAATTAAAACCCGATTACTTTCACTTTTGGAGCCAGAAAGTTGAATTTCTAAATTAGATTTTGGATTAAAATTTTTTCTAGATAAAAGAATAGAATTCATTTATTTATGATCAACAACTTTATTATTCATAATTTCAGTATGTCGAGCAATCGCTTCCTCATGAATCAAGTTAAGGAGTTTTTTAGCAAAAGTTTCGCTTAAATTCATAGAATTTGCCATTTCTGTTCTTTTTTCTATAATCTCTTCCCAACGCTTAATTTGAAGTATAGTCACATTATTTTGCTTTTTATAATCTGCAATTTCATCCACAATTGCCATCCTTGAAGAAATACTTTGAAGGATTTCATCATCTAGTTTATCTATTAATTGTCGCATTTCTGCAAGCTTAGACAAAAAGTCGGTATCGGCCGAATGAGCAGTTCTAACGATTAAATTACTGATTATTAAACCTAAATCTTTTGGGGTAAACTGTTGCTTTGCATCCGTCAATGCATTTTCTGGATGAATATGACTTTCGATCATCAAGCCTTGGAAATCAAGGTCTAATGCTTCTTGAGCTATTGATGGAATTAATTTTCTAGTTCCACAAATATGACTTGGATCACATAAAACTGGTAATTCTGGATATAATCTTTTCAATTCTATCGGAATCGCCCACATGGGTTCATTTCTATAAATAGATTTTCCATAGAAGGAGAAACCTCGATGGATGGCTGCAAGTTTTTTAATTCCCGCTCTATTTATTCTTTCTAAAGCTCCAATCCATAATTGTAAATCTGGATTTACGGGGTTTTTTACAAAAACAGGGATATCTATACCTTTTAAAGCCTCTGCAATTTCTTTTACAGAAAATGGATTTACCGTGGTTCTGGCTCCAATCCAAAGCATATCAACCTCATTTTTTAAAGCAAATTCTACATGTTTTGCAGTAGCAACTTCCACTGTTGTAGGTAATCCTGATTCTGCTTTTGCATTTCTAAGCCATTCTAATCCTATATTCCCAACACCTTCAAATTTATTAGGTCGTGTTCGAGGTTTCCAGATACCAGCTCTTAATACGCTTACTTTATTTATTTTTTTTAATTCAATTGCAGTTTCAACCAATTGATTTTCTGTCTCTGCACTACAAGGTCCAGCAATTAAAAATGGTTTTGCGAGCGAGGAATTCATCCAGTTTTTGGAATCTTCTATTTCAAGGGAATTCTTATCATTCACATGATTCATTTTTATTTTGTTTTACTTTTAATAACACGAAAAAGGAATCAATTTGTTTTTTTAAGTCTAAAACGGGATTAAATTTTATTTTTTTTATTTGAAATAAAAAACAGAAAAACCTTGCAATAGGGATGGTCCACAACATCGTAGGGGATCATTTTTTATTTAAAAAAAAATTTAAACAAATAACGCATTTCAGATTGCGATTTAAAAACTTGTTTTCATGCTCCAAATTTTTAATTAAACATTAAATCTAAAGTGCATAATATCACCATCCAAAACCACGTAAGTTTTACCTTCGACTCCTAGTTTTCCGACTTCTTTGCATGCTGCTTCCGATCCATATTTTACAAAATCATCATATTTAATAACTTCCGCACGAATAAATCCTTTTTCAAAATCAGTATGAATAACTCCTGCAGCTTGTGGTGCTGTCATTCCAGTGGTGATTGTCCATGCTCTAACTTCTTGAACACCAGCTGTAAAGTAGGTGGCAAGATTCAATAATTTATAGGCTGCTATAATTAATTTTGCTACACCAGATTGGCTTAAACCCAAATCTTCTAAAAATAACTGACGCTCATCAAAACTTTCAAGTTCTGCAATATCTGCTTCTATAGCTGCAGAAATTACCAAAACTTCTGCATTTTCTGTTTTAACTAATTCCTTTACAATGTCTACATATTTATTTCCTTGTACTACCTATTTTTCGTCGACGTTGCAGACATATAAAACTGGTTTTAAAGTCAATAATTGAAGATCTGAAACATGTTCTAAACTTTTTTCGTCAAGGTTTAAGGTTCGTGCAGATTTGCCTTCGAGCAATGTTTGGCGTACTTTAGTTAATACCTCTGAAGCTAATTTAGCGTCTTTATCTCCTGTTTTGGCTGCTCTATCTGTTTTTTGTAATTTTTTTTCAACAGAATCTAAATCTTTTAATTGCAATTCGGTATCAATAATTTCTTTATCCCGGCGAGGGTCTACACTTCCATCTACATGCACAACATTATCATCGTCAAAACATCTTAAAACATGAATGATTGCATTGGTATTTCGGATATTTGCCAAAAACATATTTCCTAGTCCTTCTCCTTTGCTAGCGCCTTTTACAAGACCTGCAATGTCTACGATTTCTATTACGTTGGGTACAATTCGCTGTGGAACAACCAACTCCGAAAGTTTTGTTAAGCGTTCATCTGGAACTGTGATTACTCCGATATTGGGCTCAATGGTGCAGAAAGGAAAATTTGCAGCTTGTGCTTTTGCATTGGATAAGGAATTGAAAAGGGTGGATTTACCTACGTTGGGTAGTCCGACTATGCCGCATTGAAGAGCCATGAAGTATGTTTAATAAGTAATAAGTTTGAAAAAGTAGAATTTTAAGGTTTTTTATAGAATTCTAAAAAGGTAATAATTTTATAGGCGAGTTTTGCCAAAGTGTATTCAGATAATATACTGTTTTGAAACGGTGCGCATTCTACGATATCTACTCCAATAACGATTTTTTTGCTAATAACTTCTCTTAAAAGTTCCAAAGTCTCATTCCAAAAAAGACCATTGGGTTCGGCGGTTCCTACTGCTGGTATAATAGATGGATCAAAACCATCTGCATCAATTGTAATATATACTTTGTCTTGAAGCGAGTCCATTAAACCTTTGATCCAGTTTGGATTATTTCTAATTTGATAAGCATATGCGGTGGTAATTTTAGCAGAGGATTTTATTAAATCTGCTTCTTCTTTACATTGAGCACGTATTCCAACTTGCGAAAGCGTAATCCCTTCTAGCTCATGAACACGAGCCATGACTGATGCATGTGAAAATTTATTGCCGTTGTAGCTCTGCCGCAAATCTGAATGAGCATCTATTTGTAAAACAGAAAATCTAGAATGATATTTTTTATGTGCTTTTACTAAACCTAATGTTACTGTGTGTTCTGCTCCTAACGAAAAAACAAATTTTTGATCTTCCAACAACTTTAACGTTTTTTCTTCGATCAAATCTATTGCTTCTTGATCAAATTTACCTTCGAATTCTATTTGTTCTAAAGTTGCAATTCCAGATTTAAAAGCTTCCGTATTAGTTTCTTCGTCATAAAATTCCACAAACTGAGAAGCATTGATAATTGCGGCTGGTCCATTTGCAGATCCTTGTAAATAAGAAGAAGTATGTTCGTATGGAACAGATTGGATTACATAAGAAGCATCTGAATAATTGCAAAACTCAGGTTCTACAATTCCTAAAAAATTCTCATTGCTTCCTAAAATCTTCATATTTTCTTAAATTTCGGTCAAAGATATAAAATACGGTCAATATTCGTGTTTTATGCCATATAAGATCGATTGACGCAAAAATAATATTATTAAAATATTTTTATCAATAAAACCAAATTCGATTATTTAGCTAAAAAGATGTTTTAATTTGTAATTAAGTTTATTTATTCATTCTTTTTTCTCTTCTCAACTCTTTTTTAGTTTTTTCAATACTTGGTTCTAATTCTTGTTTTTCTACTTCTTTTGGAACTTCTTGATCCACTGCTCTTTTCACATCTGCTTCTATTTCCGCATCCTGAGCTTTCTCTTCCGCTTTTTCTCTAAAATATTTTCTGAATAAAAAACTACTTTGTAAAGCAAGCATATTTTTATTTAAATTATCAGTAGCTGCTTCTACATTAATCATGGTCTTGTCCAATTTACTTGAAAACTCTTGATCATATAAGACTTTTCCCATTGCACCTTGTCCACTGGTAATTCTGCCAGATATCTTTGCAAGATCTCCACTCAATTCTGCAGCATTTTTTGTGGTTTTTTTCAAACTAGCTATTACATCTTTTGTACCATCATTATCTGCAATTTCAGTTGTGAGTACGGCTAAATTTTTAGTAATAATATCTACATTTTTTCCAGTTGATTCCAAAGATCTCATAATAGCTTCTGTATCCATAGGAACTTGGCTTCCAATCATTCCACCTTCTTTTACTTCTTGCCCATTTTCACTACCCGGCAATATATTTATTACCTTATTTCCCATCAATCCATCTGCACTGATGGCTGCTTTACTATCCGATTTTATAAATTGTTTATGTTCATTTTCCACCATCATGGTTATCATCACACTAGTATCATTTATAATATCTATGTCTTTTACTGTGCCTACTGTGATTCCAGAAAACCTTACATTATTACCAGGAGCCAATCCTCCTACATTTTTAAAAACTGCTGTGATTGGAAATGTGCCTCCAAATAAATTGGACTTACTGCCTAATAAATATACCGCACCGATAAACAATGCTATTCCTATGACTACAAATATTCCTAATTTTAATTTATTGTCTGTTTGATTTTTCATGATTATATTTTTATTTTTTAAAAAATGAACGAATAAATTCATCTTCTGATTTTTCTAATTCTTCAAATGTGCCTTCGGTTATATATTCACCATCTTTAAGAATTAATATTCGATTTGCGACTATTTTTGCACAAGCAATATCGTGAGTAATAATAATGGAAGACGTTTTGTATTTCTTTTGTACTTCCAAAATTAACTCTGAAATTTCTCTAGAAGTTATTGGATCTAAACCTGTTGTGGGTTCGTCGTACAACATAATTTCGGGTTTTAAAATTAATGTTCTCGCTAAACCAACTCGCTTTTTCATTCCACCAGAAAGTTCGGCTGGCATCATATCTATTGCTTCTGCTAAACCAACGTTTTCTAAAGCTTCTAATGCTTTTGCATCCAATTCTTCCAAAGTTGACTTACGATTTTGGCGGGCGAGTGGAAATTTTAAATTTTCTCTTACTGACATGGAATCATAAAGTGCGGCACTTTGAAAAAGAAAGCCAATCCGCATTCTAATCTCATCTAATTCCTGCTCATTCATTTCCATAAGATCTTTCCCAAGAACAATTAATTTTCCTTCATCAGGTACAATTAATCCTACTATACATTTAATAGTTACCGATTTTCCAGTTCCAGATTTTCCGAGCACTACAATATTTTCACCTTTTTTTACCGTAAGGTTGATATCTTTTAATACCGCATTTCCTCCAAATGATTTTTTTAAATGTTCTATTTGAATTACTATTTCCTGACTTTCTTTTTCAGACAATGGTTTAGTTATTTCATCTTCTTTATTTATAAGATTTTCCATATCACTAAATAAATAAGCTAGTAACTTGAACAGCAATAGCATCTATGATAAATACCATAAGCGATGCTGCAACCACAGCTGAATTGGATGCTTTTCCTACTCCTTCTGTGCCGTTTTCTGCATTGAAACCTTTATAGCAACCAATAAGTGAAATGCCAAAACCAAAGAAGAATGATTTGGCAATAGAAGGTAGTAAATCGGAAAATTCTAAAGCTGTAAATGCTTTATCAACATATAAAGTAAGGCTTACTTCGTCATTAAAATTAATTCCTACAAATGAACCAATCATTGAAACTCCATCAGCAAAAATTACCAAGATAGGAAGCATAAGAGTGGTAGCAAGAATTCGTGTTATAACTAAATACTTAAAAGGATTTGTACCTGATACTTCCATCGCATCTATTTGTTCAGTTACTTTCATTGAACCCAATTCAGCGCCGATTCCTGATCCTACCTTACCTGCGCAAATGAGTGCAGTAATCACAGGCCCAATTTCCCTTATTATCGAAACTGCAACCATGGCTGGAAGATAGGATTCTGCACCAAATTTTGCCAAAGTAGGCTGAGATTGCAAAGTAAGAACTAAACCCATTATGAAACCCGTAATAGCCACTAGTGGATAAGATCGATATCCTATTTCATAACATTGGCGAATAAATTCCGAAAATTCGTAAGGAGGTCTCCATACTTGTTTGAAGAATCTTGCCGCAAAATTGGCTAATCCTCCAGTTTCTTTAATAAATCCTTCTATACTTTTAGGTAATTTAAATACCTTTTTTTCCTCCACTTGTATGGTGTCAGAAGATCTATTTAATATGGAATTTTTTTGCATAAGCTTTATCAGCTTACTCAATATGCAAATATCTTACCTTGCCTAAGAATGCTTAAAAAACTATTTTTCTATAAAAAAACCCAAAAAAATTTAATTGAATGTGGAAAATTGTTCCCGATGAAATAAATCAGAAGCAAAAAAAAATCCGGCTAAACCGGATTTATAGTTATCATTTTTACAGATTATTAATATTTAAAAGCAGTGTCATCTTCATTTGAAGAAGATTCGTTTTTTGGATATTTACTTTCTCTTTCTTCTTTGTTTCTATTGTAAGTCTCAAAATCTTCATATTTTCGCTCAACAACTTCTTGATTCGTTTTTACATAGCTAACCGCCTCCAAAAGACCTTCTGAGAATTTCTCAAAATCTTCTTTATATAAAAAAAGTTTATGCTTGATAAACAGACCATCTTCAATTCGTTTTTTACTTTCCGTAATGGTAATGTAATAATCGTTTGATTTAGTAGCCTTTACATCAAAAAAATATGTTCGTTTGCCCGCCCTTACTTTACTCGAGAATACCTCTTCCCTATCTTTATTATCAAAATCGCCCATTATGTTTTTTTCTTATTAACGCTGGTAAATATAGAATTTAAAATAATAAAGTTCCAAAAAAGATTTTCAATCATTTTTTTATGTAAAGTATTTAATTTTCTGTTCGTTCTACTTCTAGCATTTGTTTTTCGTAAATCTGAGCATATAATCCGTTTTGTAAAAGTAGATCTTTATGATTTCCGCGTTCTGCTATATGCCCATCTTCTATTACAATTATTTGATCTGCATTCCGAAGTGAGGAAACCCTATGACTAATAATTACAGTTGTTTTTCCGTCAATTTCAGAAGATAATGATCTAAATATTCGTTCCTCTGTTTGAGTATCTACAGCCGAAAGACAATCGTCTAAACATAAAATCACAGGATTTTTTATTAAAGCTCTTGCAATGGAAACTCGCTGTTTCTGACCCCCTGACAAGGTTATTCCTCTTTCTCCTACTTCTGTTTCGTAAGCCATTGGAAAAGAAATAATAGATTCGTGAATATCTGCAATCATTGCCGCCCGCTCTATTTCATGTGCAGAGGCACCAGGCAAACCAAATGCAATATTATTTGCAACTGTATCAGAAAAAAGAAAAGTTTCTTGAGGCACATATCCGCTTACTTTTCTAAATTCGTTCAAATCATATTCAGATAAAATAACACCGTCAATTAAAATTTTTCCTTCCGTAGGATCATATAATCTATTTAATAATGCACCAATTGTAGATTTTCCAGATCCGGTTTTTCCTAAAATTCCTAAAGTTTCTCCAGCCTTTATAGAAAAAGAAAGATTGTTCAACGCCTTGTAGCTTGCATCTGGATACTGAAATGAAACATTTTTAAATTCTACATTTCCTTTCAAATCAACTACTTTGGTATTTCCAGATATCATTTCAGGTTTTGTAGCCAAAAATTCATTAATTCTTTTTTGAGAAGCTGCTGCTCGTTGTACCAAAGAAGTCACCCAACCTAAAGCTGTAACTGGCCAAGTAAGTAGAGTAACATAAACGATAAACTCTCCAATATTCCCTGAAGTGATAGTTCCATTTATTACTTCCATTCCCCCAATTAATACCGTCAATAAAGTACTTAAACCAATTAATAATAGCATAACTGGAAAAAACATAGATTGTACTTTTACCAAAGCCATAGATTGGGTTCTATAATTTGTGCTAGCTTCCGAAAAATATATTTTTCTGTCATTTTCTCTTACAAAAGCTTTCAGAATTCTGATTCCAGAAAAGGTTTCCTGTACAAAAGTGGATAATTTTGATAATTGCTCTTGAATTTCCTCACTTCTTTTATTGATAGTTTCATTTACTAAATAAATTGCTACTGCTAAAAATGGGAGAGGCAATAGCGCATAAATAGATAATTTAACATTTATACTAAACATAGTGGCAATCACTAAAATAAAAAGAACAACCATATTAATAGCATACATTACTGCGGGACCAAAATACATTCTTACTCTTCCTACATCTTCTGTTACTCTATTCATTAAATCTCCCGTATTATTTTTCTTGTAAAAGGATTGAGATAATGATTGATAATGTGAATAAAGCTCATTTTTTAAATCATATTCTATATGTCTTGAAACGACTATAATGGTTTGTCTCATGAAAAACATAAAAATTCCTTTGATTAAAGCCAATACTAATAATAAACCACCAAATAATAATGCAATACTTTTGTAATCAGTAGTTTGCATTTCAAAATCTTTGGATAATCGATAAAGTAGTAAGTTCTCTTTGATAAGATCTATGGAAATACGAATAATTTGTGCGGGATAAATACTTAATAAATTGGAAGCGGCTACAAAAAAAACTCCAGCAAGAAGCCTGTATCGATACTTTTTAAAATACTTATTTAGGTAAGCTAATTCTTTCATTATTTAAAAAGCTAAAATTAAGAAAGATTAACACGGTAAAAAATGGTAAGACAAATTAAATAATTAGCAGAGTTTTTTAAATGTTGGTGCAATTAGAAAATAAATATACTTTTGTTCGATGGTAAAAATCTATCCTAATGATCAATTTACCATATTGTGAAAGCAATAACCAATAATTCTACACCTAATAACATTCTGGGAATGCAGGAAAATAATCAAAATAAAAATTTTAAAGATTCTATTTTTTCAAAAATGGCAGAATACGGCCATCAAAAAATTGTATTTTGTAATGATGAAGCTACTGGTTTGAAAGCAATCATTGCTATTCACGATACTACCTTAGGTCCCGCTTTAGGTGGAACTAGAATGTGGCAATATAAATCTGAGATTGAAGCATTAAACGATGTTTTACGTCTTTCAAGAGGAATGACCTATAAAGCTGCAATTACTGGACTGAATCTAGGAGGGGGTAAAGCGGTAATTATTGGTGATTCTTCCAAGGACAAGTCGGAAGGAATGATGCGTCGATATGGTAAATTTATTCAAAATCTTAATGGAGAATATATTACCGCAGAGGATGTTGGCACAAATCCGAAAGATATGGAATACGTGAGAATGGAAACCAAACACGTGACCGGTGTGCCAGAATCTATGGGCGGAAGTGGAGATCCTTCGCCAGTAACAGCTTATGGAGTTTACATGGGAATGAAAGCATCTGCAAAAGAATTATGGGGGAACGATAATTTAGAAGGTAAGAAAATACTCGTTCAAGGTGTTGGTCATGTTGGCGAAAATTTAGTTAAATATCTTAGAGATGAGAATGCAACAGTTTATATTTCGGACATAAATGAAGATCGTTTGAAAATGGTTTCAGACAAATATGATTGTAAAGTAATCTCGAATAATAGTATTTATGATTTAGATATTGATATTTATTCTCCATGTGCATTAGGTGCAACGATAAATTCCGAAACACTTTCTAGATTGAAATGTGCAATCATTGCAGGAGCTGCTAATAATCAATTGGAAGACGAAAATATACATGGTCAAATGTGTATTGATAAAGGAATATTATATGCTCCAGATTTTTTAATAAACGCAGGAGGTTTGATAAATGTATATTCAGAATTGCACGGTTTTAATAAAAAAAGAGCCATGACACAAACACAGCACATCTATGATGTGACGAGAGAAATTTTGCGAAAATCTAAATTAGAAAATGTTCCTACTCATGTGGCAGCCAATAGATTAGCAGAGAAAAGAATTAACGATATAAAAGGCATAAAGTCTTCATTTTAAATTGACTAGGGTTGCAAAATTATTGTTTGTACAAAAATAAAACATGTTAAACAGAAGGCATTTAAGAGTAAAAGTATTGCAAGTTTTGTATTCTTACGCACAGTCTGAAAACAAAGATAAAATTGTTTTTGAAAGGATCTTATTTCAACACATAGATAAAGTAAGAGAAATGTATTTATATATGCTTCAGCTATTAGTTGAAATAGCAGCTTATGTAGAAACGGATGCACTGGAAACGGCTGAAAAATATGTTCCTTCGGAAAAAGATTTGAATCCGAGTAAAAAGCTAGTAGAAAATAAAATTATTAAGTTGCTACTCGAAAATACTGAATTTATCAGCAGATTAAAATCAGAAAAAGTAAATTGGCAAAAAGACCACGATATTATCCGAAGTTTATTTAAAATTCTTAAAAATAAAACAGAATATACTGCTTATGGTGAAAATCAAGAAAACAGTTTTAAAGAAGACAAAGATTTTTTACTTTTTATTTTTAAGAAGTTAATTGCAAAATCGGTTATCGTAAAACAATGGTTTGAAGAACACGATATTAATTGGGGATCTAATGAAGCGGTAGTGAATAGCATGGTAATTAAAACCATAAAATCTTTTGAAGAGAATAGTGCAATTGACCACGCATTAGCCTCTGTATCTTCCAATTGGGAGGATGATAAAGAATTTATCACAAATCTATTTCGCAAAACTTTGGAACATGACGAGCGATTTGATAAAATAATTGGTACGAAAACAGAAAATTGGGATATAGAAAGAATCGCTATGTTGGACGTTATTTTAATGAAAATGGCCTTGACAGAATTTTTATATTTTAACGGAATTCCATTGAAAGTAAGTATGAATGAATACATTGACATTAGTAAAGAATATAGTACTCCCAAAAGCAACACCTTTATTAATGGTATATTAGATAAAATACTTTTTGATTTTAATGAAAATAAAGAAATAAGAAAAACAGGAAGAGGATTGATTAGTTAATAATTAACAAATATGATGAATAGAATAATAATTATTTTTTTTGCAGCAGTTATATTAATAAGTTGTAATAAAAAGTCAGAAAAAAAGGAATTGGAAACCGAATCTATCTCCAATCCGTTAACTGCTGATGGTGAGGTAGATACAACTCAAATGCCTAAAATGATATTTGAGAAAGATGTATATGATTTTGGTAAAATAAAGCAAGGAGAGAAAGTATCTTATTCCTATAAATTTAAGAATACTGGAAAAAGTCCACTAATTATAAGCAATGCAACTGCTACATGTGGGTGCACCATTCCGAAATATTCTCAAGAGCCATTAAATCCTGGTGAAGAAGGAGTAATAGAAGTGATTTTTGATAGCAAAAATAAAACTGGATTGCAAAATAAAACCATTACTGTAATTTCTAATACCATACCTAATACCAAAGTATTGTACCTACGAGGTGATGTAACAATAGATTAAATTAAATAAAAATATGATAACAAATATAGTATTGATGGCTTCAGCGGCAGGGTCTACGAGCAATCCAATTATGAGTTTTTTGCCAATAGTTTTGATTGGTGTAGTGTTTTACTTTTTCATGATTCGACCTCAAACTCAAAGAGCTAAAGAGCAAAAGTTATTTATAGAAGGAATTAAAAAAGGAGATAAAATAGTAACAAATAGCGGAATACATGGAAAGATAGTAGAAGTTGCTTCGGACTATTTTGTTGTAGAAGTAGATAGCAATGTTCGAATTAAATTTGACCGTGCTGCCTTGTCGCCCGAGGCTACCAAAGCTGCAAACAAGGCAGTTGTAGCATAAATTAAATTTCTTTTTTACGTTTTAGCAATTCATTATTTTAGTTTTTTAATTCAGAAACATGAATCAAACAGATGATTTTTCAGGTAAAATCTCTGAAAAGCGGTCTAAACGTAAGCTTTCATTATTTGGTTTTTGTTTATTTTTTGCTATCTGTGCTTGGTTTTTTACTTCGTTTTCTAAAAAGTATACTTATGAAGTATTCTCAAACTTGGCTTTTATAAACGCACCAGCTGGTAGTAAAATTTCTGAAAAAAATACAATTTCTGTTCGCTATGAAGTGGAAAGCACAGGTTGGCAATTATTTTTTTTAAAGATTAAAAAATTTCCAGATTCTTTGGCAATAGATATCGGCAGATATAAAAATCAAAATAGAATTCTATTGAGCAATTTTATACCAGTGTTGAATGACAAACTAGGTGCAAAATTTTCAATTAAAAGGATTTTTCCAGATACTTTACAGATTGGTCAGATTAATTCTGTGAAACGTAAAGTACCGGTTAAGTTAAATTTGGTAACAGATTTTGCAAAGCAATACTATTTTTCTGGAAAAATTACGTGTGTGCCTGATAGTGTGGAACTTACTGGAAGCGAGAATATGGTAAATAAAATTCTTTTTTGGCCTGCAGAAAAAGTTATTTTATCAAAAATAAATCAAAGTCAAAATTTAGATATTAATTTAGAAAAGATTAATCTTAATGTTCAAGTTGAACCTAAAACAGTTAAAGTAAACCTACCAGTAGAAGAATTCACAGAAAATAAAATTCAGATTCCTATAAAAATTATAAATGCACCCGAAAATTTTTCAATCACAATTTATCCAGCGATTGTAAATCTTACTTACTTAGTTTCTTTGAGTAATTTTAAAAATATTAATACAAAAGATTTTGAGGCTATTGTTGATTATTCAATGAAAAACGATAATGCAGACTATCTAAATGCCGTGTTGGTAAAATTTCCAGAAATGACAAGAAATCAAAGCATCTACCCCAAGCATATTAATTACTTATTGAAACCATAATGTTAACTATTGGAATTACTGGCGGAATGGGAAGTGGAAAAAGTACCGTGTGCAGTATTTTTAAAATTTTAGGTGTTCCTGTTTTCAATGCAGATGTAGAATCTAAAAATATTTTAGCAAGTTGTGTAGAAGTAAGAATAGCGGTTAAAAATTTATTGGGAGAAGAGAGCTATAGCTTTGATAATGTTCCAGATAGAACATTTATAGCAAATAAAGTTTTTTCAAATGCGGAACTGTTGAAAGCGTTGAATGAAATTTTGCATCCTGCAGTTTTTAGTTCTTTTGATAGTTGGAGAGAAAAGTTAAAAAATCATTTTTATGTGATAAAAGAGGCTGCAATATTATTTGAGAGTGGGAGTAATGCAAAAACAGATTTTGTAATTGTAGTAACAGCACCAAAAGAAATAAGAATAAGAAGGATAAAAAATCGAGATCATATTGCTGAAGAAAATATTCTGGAACGAATGTCGCAGCAATTTGACGAAGGAAAACTAATAAAATTAAGTGACTGGGAAATAAAAAATGATGACCATCATTTAATTATCCCTCAAATTTTAGATTTGCATCATTTAATTTTGGACAAAAAATCTTGAACCTAATTTGAAACAAGTAGATCAAAATTTTTTGAGCGTAAATGAAAATGGAATTTACTGTAAGGTTGGAGATTTTTATCTAGATCCTCGTAAACCTGTTCATAAAGCAATAATTTCTCATGCTCATGGCGATCATGCAATAGCCGGAAATTCATTTATCTATGCGACCGCCCAAACTATTGAATTTATGAAGTATAGACATTCTGTTAAACATAAAACAGAATATAGACCGATTACAATTCATGATAGTTTTAAATTAGGAGAGGTATTAATTCAATTTTATGAAGCAAATCATATTCCAGGTAGTGTTCAAATTTTAATGGAATATGATGGGGTAAAATATTTATATACAGGAGATTTTAAACTGCAAAACGATGCAACCTGCATTCCATTTGAAGTGGTTATTTGCGATGTATTAATTACAGAAACGACTTTTGCAAATCCTGAAGTTTCACATCCCGATCCCGTGGAAAGTATCAAACAATTAACTACTATTACGCATAATATATTATTAGGAGCTTATGCTTTAGGAAAGGCTCAGCGATTAACAAAATTATTAAATGATCATTGTCCAGAAAAAAATATTTTAATTCATCATTCTATTTCTCCTTTACATAAAATATATGAAAAACAAGGAATTGACTTGGGTAAATGGCAGTTTTACGATCGAAAATTAATGAAAAATCCTGTTGGTAATTATATTTATATTGTTCCACCACTGACGTTTAATTCTTATGCTTACATTAGAAATGCGGTTAGGATTTTCGCTTCTGGATGGGAGAATTTGCAAAAAAATAATGATGCTAAACTTTTTATAAGTGATCATGCAGATTGGAATGATTTATTGTTTTTAATTGAAAAATCTAGGGCTAAAGAAGTTTGGACAATTCATGGAAATGGAAACTATTTAAAAAAGTATTTTCAAAACAAAGACCCTAAGGTTAGGTTATTCATTTCATCATGATAGAGGAGGAAGATTTTTATATAGATGAAAACGGCAATTACGTTTTTAGAGAATCTTTTCATCTGAAAAGAGGATACTGCTGTAAAAACGGGTGCAAACATTGTCCATATAATTTTAAAAAAAAATCAATAAAAGATTCAGATCATGATATTCCTAAAACTACATGATACATTTTAGGTCGATTAAAACATTTTAACCAAACTAGATTAAGATTAAATGGAGTTAGAAAAAGAAATTTCTCAATCGAAATTCAAAAATGGATATCATAAAGCTACGGTAAATATTATCTTCACTTATAATTGGTTAATTGGATTAAACAATAAAATTTTTGATAAAGAAGACATAACAATTTCACAATACAACATTTTACGTATATTAAGAGGACAAAATGGAAAGCCAGCATCTGTAATTTTACTAAAATCGAGAATGTTGGATAAAATGTGCGATGCAAGCAGAATAGTGGAAAGACTTGTGATAAAGGAATTAGTAGAAAGAAAAATGTGTGTAAAAGATAGGAGATCGGTGGATATATTGATTACCGAAAAGGGACTAAATTTATTAGAAAGAATAGATAGAAAAGATAATACAAAAAGCTTACTATCAAAAAATTTGACGATAGAAGAAGTTACAGAACTAAATAGATTATTAGATAAAATGAGAGATTAATTTTTTATTAATTAAATAAGAAATTTAATAATGCAATACCGCCACCCATTAAAATTGCAATAGTTTTAAATAAGTTAAATCGGTGATCCACACTGGATTCAAATAGTATGGTGGTAGAAATGTGTAAAAACATTCCAATTACAATTCCCATTATTAAATTAAAGTATGAATCAAGATTTTCTATAATTCCATTGCTTAATGCCTTACTTGCAAACAAACCGAGAGGCGTCATAATAGCAAAAAGAAATAGTAGAAAAACAATTTTATTGATACCCAATTTATTTTGATGAAGAATACTTGCTAAGGCGAAAGATGCAGGAATATGATGAATAGCAATTCCGTAGACTAGGGGAGATGGATCATCCAAAGACAGAGGCATTCCCTCAAAAAAAGCATGAATACTTAAACTCAAAATAATACCTAGGGGAAAATTATTAGTTTGGGAATGGTGGTGGTGAATATGTCCATGTTCTATACCTTGAGAAAATTGTTCTAAAATAATTTGGAAAGCAAAGCCTGCCATAATAAATAGACCAGTGTAATGATTTCCAGTTTCATAAACTTCTGGTAATAAGTGTAAAACCGTAATAGAAAACAAGTAGGCTCCGCTAAAAGAGAGAATTAATTTTAAATTTCTTGATTGATCTTTTTTAAAGAAAAAAGTTGCTAAACCACCTACAAAAGCACAAAAAAAAAGTAGAAATAAATTATAGAAATTCATGATTAGTTAAATCGTGGAAAAAATTTAATCAGTAGGAAATAAACGGTTGTTGCTATGATAGTTCCTAGCAAAGCACCACCCAAAATATCAAACGGATAATGAACCCCAACGTAAACCTGAGCTATTGAAATTGATGCTGCCCAAATTAATCCAGTAGGTAAAATCCAATGGAATCTTTTGTAAAAAAATAAGATCATAAAAACAGCAATTGCAAAATGATTAGTAGCATGGCTAGAGGTAAAACTTTTCCCGCTTCCGCAATCTATTAAAAGATTTACATGGGTCATTTTAGGATCATTGCAAGGTCTAATTCGGGCGAAAGCGGGTTTTACAATTTTACTACTCGTGTAATCAGATATTCCAAACACGATTAAAATTGCAGCAATTAAAACTAAACCAGATGCTTTGTAGGTTTTTATTAAATAAAATACAATAAAAATATAGAGAGGAATCCAATTGTTTTTATTTCGTAACAACGGCATGATAATATCTAAAATTGGGTTAGATAACCCATTATTTATTGCATAAAAACCACGCTCATCCAAAGCAGATAAATATTCTATCATAGCTTGTCACAAATAAAAATCATTCTATCTGATTCTTTTGCAATAAATTCGTCTAAATTATAATTTCCAAAGATACCTCTAATGCTTAATCCAGCTATTGCAAAATATCGTTCAAAATCTTTTTTTCTAAGGGCTTTCACCTCTTCTCTAAAATTATAATGTTTGCCTTTATCTTCAAATTGGATCATTTTGATAAAGTGATCATCCTCCAATTTCCTAGATATATGAAATTCGTATTTTTTTATTTGTTTAATTTCTTTTACGACCAGATTTTTTTCCAAATATTCGGAATTCATAAAATCGATAACCAAAGTACCACCAGAAGCTAAACTTGTCGAAAAATTATTAATACATAGTTGATTTTCTTCATCTGTTTCAAAAAACCCAAAACTGGTAAATAGGTTAAAAGCGAAATCGTAAGTTTCTACTGATAAAGGATTTCGCATATCCTTAACCCAAAATTTTAATTTTTTATTTTCGTAATTACGAGCAACTTGAATATTTTCATTGCTTAGGTCTATGCCGGAGACTGTGTATCCTTTTTTATTTAAATAAATAGCATGCCTACCTCTTCCACAACCAATATCCAAGATATTTGCTTGATTTTTTGGTGTCAAATAAGCACATAAATTATCAATAAAATACTCTGCTTCATTGTCATCTCTGTCTGAATAGAGAATATGATAATAGGGAGAATTAAACCAGTTATGAAACCATTTTGTTAAATTTTCAGTCATAATCTGTTAATTAGCTATGTTGGCAAATATAAAAAAATAGGCATGCAATGCAATTTTATCCAAACAAGAGTTCTGCACCTAGTTTGCCTTCGAGACAAAATTTCTTAGTTTTGCAAACTAATTTAAATTACATTGACTCTAATAAAATCAATTTCTGGAATACGAGGTATTATTGGTGGTAAATCTGGCGAAGGTCTTACTCCTGTTGATATTGTTAAATATACCTCTGCATTTGCCCAATGGATCTTCAACCAAAACAAAGGGAAGAATATAATTATTGGTCGCGATGCCAGAATTTCTGGAGAAATGGTTCGGAATCTCGTGGTTGGAACTTTGCAAGGATTTGGTTTTGATGTAATTGATCTGGGACTTTCCACAACGCCAACGGTAGAAATGGCTGTTATTCTGGAAAAAGCGGCTGGTGGAATCATTATTACTGCTAGTCATAATCCTAAACAATGGAATGCATTAAAATTATTGAATGAAAAAGGGGAATTTATTTCGGAGTCTGATGGAGCAGAAGTTTTAGCGAATGCTGAAAATGCAAATTTTAACTTTTGTGAAGTTGGGTCAATAGGAAAAATAACATTCAATAATACCTATATTCAAAAGCATATCAACTTAATTTTAAAACTTAAATTAGTTGACGTAGAAGCGATTAAAGAGAAAAATTTTAGAATTGTAATAGACTGCGTCAATTCTACAGGTGGCATTGCTTTACCTCCTTTATTAAAGGCATTGGGAGTAGCTGAGATTTTTGAATTATTTACGGATCTTGATGGCAATTTCCCGCATAATCCAGAACCACTAGCAGAACATTTATCTGCTTTAAGTGCTGAAGTTATAGCTAGAAAAGCAAGTTTAGGCATAGCTGTAGATCCCGACGTAGATCGTTTAGTTTTTATCAATGAAGATGGAACTGCCTTTGGAGAAGAATACACTTTAGTTGCAGTTGCAGATTATGTTTTAAAACATACGCCTGGTAATACAGTTTCCAATTTATCATCTACGAGAGCTTTGCAAGATGTGACTGAGAATGCAAAGCAAAGCTATTGCGCAGCAGCAGTAGGAGAAGTAAATGTGGTAAACAAGATGAAAGAAACCAATGCAGTAATCGGTGGAGAAGGAAATGGGGGCATTATTTATCCAGAATTGCACTACGGAAGAGATGCACTAGTTGGAATTGCTTTGTTCCTTACCCATTTGGCAAATTCTGGAAAAACTATGTCAAGTTTGAAAAGCACTTATCCTAATTATCATATTTCCAAAAATAAAATCACTCTTACACAGGATATGGACATAGATTCTTTGCTTGCTGGTATTGTAAAAAAATATAAAAAACAGCCAATTAATCTCATCGATGGTGTTCGTATTTCTTTTGATAAAGAATGGGTTCATTTGAGGAAATCTAATACAGAACCTATCATTAGAATCTATTCCGAAAGCCACAGCGAAACTACAGCGGATATATTAGCCATGAAAATTATGTCTGATTTTAAAGAATTAATCCAGAAAAATAAAGATTTCTGATAAATATTAATAAGAAAAAAATGAAAGTATATTTTGACAATGCAGCAACTACAGCATTAGATCCAGAAGTTTTGGAAGTAATGATTGATGTAATGAGAAAACATTATGGAAATCCATCATCCATACACGCGCATGGAAGAGAAGTGAGAACAATAGTAGAACAAGCGAGAAAAACAGTTGCCAAATTATTAAATTGTACTCCATCAGAAATTTTCTTTACTTCTGGAGGAACAGAAGCGGACAATACGGCCATTAGATGTGGAATGTTGGATATGGGAATTTCTCATGCTATTACTTCTAAAATTGAACATCATGCAGTTTTACATACCTTAGAAAATTTAGCTTCCAAAGGTTTAATCCACCTTGATTTTGTAGATATAGATAATCAAGGAAATGTGAATTTGGGTCATTTGGAGCAACTTTTACAAACTAATCCTAAAACTTTTGTTTCATTAATGGAAGCAAATAATGAATTAGGAACTAAGCTTTCTTTGGAAAATGTTGGAGACTTATGCGAAAAATATAACGCTATTTTCCATTCAGATACGGTACAAACTATTGGTCATTTCCGTCATGATTTTTCTAAATTAAAAGTTCATTTTATGGTTTGTGCAGCACATAAATTGCATGGCCCCAAAGGAATTGGATTTTTGTATGTAAAAAATACGATAAAGATAAAGCCATTAATTTTTGGTGGTTCACAAGAGAGAAACATGCGCGGCGGAACAGAGAATGTTTATGGAATAGCCGGTTTGGCCAAAGCACTTGAAATTGCTTACGAACACATAGATGAACATAGGAATTACGTTCTAGAATTAAAAAAATATATGATGGAAGAGTTAAAAAAAGCAATTCCAGATATTGATTTTAATGGAAATACTAATTTAGAAAAGAGTCTTTACACTGTTTTAAATGTATGTTTTCCAGCAATGGAAATGAGCGAAATGTTACTTTTCAATTTAGATATTGCAGGTATTTCTGCATCTGGTGGCAGTGCATGTTCTTCTGGTTCTAATGTTGGTTCTCATGTACTATCAGCCATAAATGCGAGTCCAGATCGTCCATCTATTCGGTTTTCTTTTAGCAAACTGAATACTAAAGAAGAAATAGATTTTGTGGTTAATAAAGTCCAAGAATTATTTCCTGTTAAGGTTTAGTATCCAATTTTTTTTTAAAGAAATTATTTTGTTAAATTTTAAAAGTAGCAAATAGAATTATCATGATTTAATTCTTTATTATTCCACAACTACCTTGCTGATTTTCCCAATTTCCTTTTTTAAAACAATTTCTGGAATAACAATTTTTAGAAAAACAGACAGTTTATTTTTTAATTCTCTTCTGTCTACGATAAAATCTAGAAAGCCATGTTCCAAAACAAATTCTGAACTTTGAAATCCTTTAGGTAAATCTTTTTTGATGGTTTCTTTTATTACTCTTGGGCCAGCAAACCCAATCATTGCGCCTGGTTCAGAAATATTAATATCACCGAGCATTGCATAAGATGCTGTTACACCTCCAGTGGTTGGATCTGTAAGTAGAGAAATATAAGGAAGTTTTGCTTGTGCAAGAAGAGCTAATTTTGCAGCTGTTTTTGCCATTTGCATTAAAGAAAATGCGGCTTCCATCATTCTGGCTCCTCCAGATTTAGAAATAATCATAAATGGAAACTTATTGGCTATGCAATAATCTATAGATCTGGCAATTTTTTCTCCAACTACAGATCCCATAGAACCACCGATGAAAATAAAATCCATACAGCAAATAACTAAATCCTGACCGTTTATTTTACCATGTGCAGATCGAATAGAATCATTTAATCCTGTTTTGGCTACAGATTCTACTAAGCGCTCAGTATACGCTTTGCTATCTACAAACTTCAATGGATCTGCGGAAACAATGTTTTCAAATAATTCTGTAAATTGATTTTCATCGAAAAGAATTTCGAAATATTCTTTTGACCCAATTCGTAAATGGTATCCACAATGGTGACAAACGAATTTATTTTCCGCTTGTTCCATTGCATGAAGTACTTTTTTACAATTTGGACATTTGTTCCAAACACCATCAGGAGTTTCTTTCTTATCTTCTGTGGAAGTTGTAATTCCTTTCTTTACCCGTTTAAACCAACCCATCTCAATTTTCTAAATTATTGTTAAACTCGTAATCCTTTTAAAATCGTTTTTTAAGCAATAGTTATCTCATTGCTCAAATATACATCTTGAACAGAATTTAGCATAGAAACTCCTTCTGCAAATGGGCGTTGAAATGCTTTTCTACCCAAAATTAATCCTTGACCTCCAGCTCTTTTATTGATTACTGCAGTTTCCACAGCCTCCATCATATCCGATGCTCCTTTTGATTCTCCTCCAGAATTGATCAATCCATTTCTGCCCATGTAACAGTTGGCAACCATGTACCTACATAAATCTATCGGATGGTCGGTTGTTAGTTCTGAATACACTTTAGGATGCGTTTTCCCAAAATTTACCGCATTATAACCTCCATTGTTGGTAGGCATTTTTTGCTTAATAATATCAGCTTGAATAGTAACTCCTAAATGCGTTGCTTGAGAACTTAAATCGGTAGAAGTATGATAATCAATTCCATCTTTTTTGAATGCACTATTTCTTGTATAGCACCAAAGAATTGTAGCCATTCCTAAATCATGAGCTCGTTCAAATGCTTCGGATATTTCTACAATTTTTCTTCCAGTATCCTCAGAACCAAAATAAATAGTGGCTCCTACAGCTACTGCACCCATATTCCAAGCATCTTCTACGCTTCCAAAAAATTGTTGATCAAATTTATTTGGATAAGAAAGAAACTCATTATGGTTTAATTTTACGATAAAAGGAATTTTGTGAGCATATTTTCTAGCTACAGATCCCAAAACTCCAAAAGTAGAGCAAATTGCATTACAACCACCTTCTATGGCTAATTTTACAATATTTTCACCATCAAAATAGATGGGATTAGGCGCAAAGGAAGCTCCAGCAGAGTGTTCAACTCCTTGATCTACAGGTAAAATGGACATATATCCCGTTCCTGCCAATCTACCATGATTGTAAAGTGTTTGTAAACTTCTAATTACCGGAATTGTACGGTTGGTTTGTAGAAACACTCGATCTAAGAAATCAGCTCCAGGTAGGTGGAGATGCTCTTTTGAAATGGTTTTACAGGTGTGTTGCAAAAGTGAATCTGCCTTTTCTCCAAGAATTTCTGTGATTTTTTGTATGGACATTGTGTTTTTTTTCTAGCGAAGCAAAAGTATAAATATTTATAAAATATGAAATTAGTTTTTAATAGAGATTGGTTTTGGATATTCCATCTTCAATTTCTTCATGCTATCCACTATTGTTTTGGTTATTAAATAATCTCTGTACCAATTCTGATCCGCTGGAATGATGTTCCATGGGTTTTCTTTACCGCAGCGTTTAAAAATTTCTTCATATACTTTCATAAAATCTGGCCATTTTTCTGATGTCTTTGCATCATTTGGATTGTGTTTCCAACTTTTTTCCGGGATTTCTAAGCGTTCTTGGAAACGCTCTTTTTGCTCTTCTTGTGAAATATGAAGATAAAATTTTAAAACATGGGTATTATTCTGTTCCAATAGTAGTTCAAAATTGACGATTGCTTCAAATCTTTCTTTTATTTTCTCCTCAGAAATAAATTTCTCTACACTTGGAACTAAAATATCTTCGTAATGCGAACGATTGAAAACTTTGATCATTCCTCGTTCTGGAGTTTGCAGATGTATTCTCCAAAGAAAATCATGCTCCAAT
Organism: Sphingobacteriales bacterium; assembly: GCA_038209155.1. Taxonomy (GTDB): domain Bacteria; phylum Bacteroidota; class Bacteroidia; order Sphingobacteriales; family Sphingobacteriaceae; genus JBBQYA01. Next base: position 24,045 of record JBBQYA010000006.1, read on the forward strand.
TCTATGGGTGTTGGTGCTTTGAAGGAAGTTACGCTGCAACCCATAGGATTTACAGATGAAAATACTTTTCGTATGGTTCCATCTTTTCCAGATGCATCCATCCCCTGCAGAATAACCAAAAAACTATGTTTTCCTTCTGCATACATAGTTGCTTGCAATTCTTCAAGTTCTAGCAGCATCTGTACGATTTCTTTTTTCGTATCCTCTTTATCTATATTTTCTGCCGCTCTTGTTGGCGTTTTTTGTAGATTCATCTTTTTATTTAATTTTTTTCGTTAACTATTTTTTGTTGATCTAATATTTTAAGTTAAAAATCACAAGATAATAATATAAGCAACAATTGATGGAGATAAAACCAAGGGTTACGGTTATAAAAGTAACGAAACAGGATGATTTAGAAATTCTTTTTGAAATTAGGAGAAAAGTTTTTGTAGAAGAGCAAAGGGTAAGTGAAAAAGAAGAGTATGACCAATATGAATCTATTGCTTTTCATTACATGGCTTGTTTGAATGGAGTACCTGTTGGAACTGCACGATGGAGAAAAACTGATGATGGAATAAAATTAGAACGCTTTGCTGTTTTGATTGATTTTCGAAGTGCAGGAATTGGTTCTAGTTTATTAAAACAAATATTAGAGGACATCGGTAATCAAAATACTGTTTTATATTTGCATGCTCAAATTACGGCAATAGGTTTGTATAAAAAATTTGGTTTTAAAGAAGAGGGAGGTATGTTTAAAGAAGCTGGAATCCTTCATTACAAAATGACTCGCAAACCAAATTACAGCCTTTAATTTCCTTTATATTGAAATATAGTATACTTACTTTTTTGCTGATTTTTGGTTTTTTAAAACCAGCTTTCACTCAAGAAATCAACATAAAGGGCAGAGTTACAGATGCTTCTACTGGAGTTCCTGTACCCTTTGCTTCAGTTGTTTTTAAAGGAAATTTAAATGGCGTAAATACAGATTTTGATGGTTTTTATTCGATAAAATCTTCACAATCGTATGATTCTATTCGGGTTACCTACTTAGGATACAAGCCAAAAGTCAAAAAAATAAAAAATTCTAATCCCCAAATTATCGATTTTCAATTAGAACCTGATCTAGTTAATCTTAAAGAAATAAGCGTGCTTGCTGGCGAAAATCCCGCTCATCCGATAATTAGAAAAGCAATAGCAAATAAAAGCAAACTAAATAAAAGAAATGCAAAAGCTTTTGAACTAGAAAGTTATGTAAAAGTATTGGTAGATATTGACAATATCTCAGATAACATTAAAAAGCGAAAACTTTTTGAACCAATTACTTCTATGTTTGATAGTCTGCAATATTTAGCCGGAGAAGATGGTTCTGCACATTTGCCTGTATTCTTTTCAGAAAATTTGTCACAAATATATTTTAAGAATAATCCAGAACGGAAAAAAGAGATCGTAAAAGCAACCAGATTATCGGGTATTGGAATTCAAGATGGGGGATTAACTTCCCAAATTAGTGGATCCACTTTTCAGGAATATAATTTTAATGATAATAAAATTGACTTTTTTAATAAGGATTTTCTTTCTCCAATCTCAGATGCGGGATTTTTATTTTATGAATATTATTTAATAGACAGCGCGTTGATAGATACTTTTCAGTGTTTCAAAATAAAAGTAAAGCCTAAAAATAAGTATGATTTATTATTTTCTGGCTTTATTTGGATTACTGATAATACGTTTGCACTGAAACAAATTAATTTGGATATTGGAAAAACAGCCAATTTGAATTTTGTAGAAAAAGCCCAATTCCAACAAGAATTACTACCAATTGCAGATGGAATTTGGTTTCCAGTTAGGTCTAGAATTGTAATTGATTTCGCTGATATTTCTAAAAATTTCGTTGGTTTGGTTGCTAAATTTTATGTTTCAAGTAAGAATATTGTTTTAAACCAGCCAAAAGAAGACAAATTTTACGAAAATCAAATTGAATTATCAGAAGATATTAAACAAAAAGATTTTGCATTTTGGGATTCAAACCGCCACGAAAGATTAAGTGAGTCTGATATTAGAGTTTATAATTTAATTGATACCATTAAAAATATTCCCAGAATAAAAAGTGCGGTTACGATTGCATACACTCTTTTAGAAGGTTTTACCGATGTTGGTAAAATTGATATTGGACCATTTCCGGCAATTTATGCCAATAATAATATACAGGGAACTAAAATCAGAATAGGGGCTAGAACCAATGAGAAATTTAGTAAAAAGTTGATTTTCTCAGGTTACGGTGCTTATGGTTTTAGAGACGATAAATTTAGGTACAATCTTCAATCAGAATATATTTTATCCAGAAAAAATTGGACTAAAGTGGGAATTCAAAGAAGAGATGATATTGACCAAATAGGAGTTGATTTCGAATATGATTTTAATTCGCCATTTGCCGTTTTTGCTGGTTCTTTATTTACTTCTACGGCTCAAATTAGCAGGTTTGCCTTATTAAACAGAAAAGAAGAAAATAGAATTTGGATAGAAAGCGAGATTAGAAAAGGATTTACAGAAAGATTGTCCTTACACACGGTCAACTTTACTAATTTTTTCACCAATTCTGCGACTGACACCAGTTTTAATCCTGTTCAAACAAATTTTAAAACAACAGAAATCAAGTTGGAAAGTAGATTTGCTTTTAACGAATACTATATTCAAAATGATAATTCCAGAATAAATTTGGGAACTGTAAAAGCTCCTGTGTTAACGTTGAGGTATATCATAGCTTTAAAAGATTTTCTAGGTTCAGAACAAAGTTATCAGAAAGCTTCTTTCTCTATATCACAAAGACTAAAGTTAGGTTTAATTGGAAGAAGTACGATCATCTTAACTGCTGGAAAAACATTTTCTAAAGTTCCTTTTGCTTTGCTTGACATACATAGAGGAAATGAAACTCCTTTTTTTTCGCCGGCAGCCTTTAATTTAATGAATAACTTTGAATTTATCAGCGATGAATTTGTTTCGCTTGATATTCAGCATTTTTTTGGAGGATTGTTTTTAAATAGAATTCCACTTTTGAATAAATTAAAATGGCGAGAAGTGGTAAGTGCAAGAACCGTAATAGGTAGTTTGAGCGAAAAAAATAGAGGAATTAATATCAACGGAGATTTTAAAACGCTCGAACAGAAACCGTATACAGAAATTTCGGCAGGGCTTGAAAATATCTTAAAAGTTATTCGTTTAGATTTTCTTTATCGATTGAGTTATATTGATTCGGAATATAAAAAAGAATATGAATTAAAAAACCCAGGAAACACCATCGGAAATTTTGGTGTTAAATTTTCATTAGGCTTTTCTTTCTAATGAAATAGTTCTTTAGCTATGCTTTTGGCTTTTGCTAGTTTTTCTAAATTTAAATCAACTTTTAATCCTTTTGATTCTAAAATTCGAATAACGGTTTCAGTATCTACATTTCCAACTAGATCATCAGCTGCCATCGGACAACCGCCATAACCCAAAAGTGCTGTATCTATTCTTTTGCAGCCTGAAATTAAAGCAGCAGAAACCTTACTAGAAGTGTTATCTTTAGTTGAGTGGAGGTGTGCTCCAAATTCAATTTCGGGATATTGCTTAATTAATGAAGGAAAAATTAACTCAATATCTGCATCTTTTGCTGTGCCAACAGTATCGGCCAAGGAAATTATTTTAACATCAATGGCTACAAATTTTTCAACCCAGTTTTTTACTTCCTCTGCATTCCAAACATCGCCATACGGATTTCCAAAGCCCATACTCAAGTACACAACTAATTCTCTATTTGCATTTACACAATAGTTTTGAATAGTTTTTATGGATTCAAAAGCCTGCTCTCTACTTGCATTGGTATTTCTTTGCTGGAAAGTTTCGGATAAAGAAAAAGGAAATCCTAAATAACTAATTTCTGAATGCAATAATGCACTTTCTGCGCCACGAACATTGGCTATTATGGCTAAAAGTTTGGTTTTTGAATTTTCTAAATCAAGATTGGCTAAAACCTCATTTGTGTCTGCTAATTGTGGAATTGCTTTTGGTGAAACAAAACTTCCAAAATCTAGTGTGTCGAATCCAACTTTTATTAGCGCATTTAAATACTCAATTTTTTTTTCGGTAGGAATAAATTCAGAAATGCCTTGCATTGCATCTCTTGGGCATTCAACAATTTTAATCATACATTTTGATTAAGAAAAGGATTTGAAATCTATAAACGTGAAATTTCTTTATGATTTCGAAGATAAGGTCTTATAATTAATCGTATTCCGCGATCGTAACTGAAATAACACCAAACCCAATTCACGAAAACTATAATTTTATTTCTAAAACCAACCAAGGTAAGTAAATGAACAAACATCCAAACAAACCAAGCAAAAATTCCTTGAAATCTAATTTTGCCGATATCTACTACTGCTTTATTTCTACCAACAGTTGCCATTGATCCTTTATCAAAATATTTAAATGGTTTTAATGGTTTTTTTGAAAGAAGTGCTAGAATGTTTTTTGCTAATAAATTTCCCTGTTGTATAGCTACTGGGGCTACTCCTGGGTGCCCGTTCAAATAATCCTCGGAAACCATTTGTGCAACATCTCCGATTGCGAAAATATTTTTAGTTCCTTGAACTTGATTAAAACTATCTACTAATATTCGATTTCCTCTAGAAAAAACTTCAACAGGCAGACCGGGAATAGTTGCTCCTTTCACTCCAGCTGACCAAATCACATTTGAAGTTGGAATTTTCCGATCGCTTAACTCAATAAATTTACCATCGTAACTTATAACCCTTTCATTCAATCTCACCATAACACCAAGATCTTTTAGAAATTTTTCTGCTTTTTCAGAAGATTGCTCGCTCATTCCACCTAAAAGTTTCGGGCCTGCTTCTACCAAATTAATTTGCATTCTTCTGATATCTAATTCTGGATAATCTTTGGGGAGTACATGAGTTTTTAATTCTGCCAATGCTCCAGCAGTTTCTACACCAGTTGGTCCACCACCCACTACCACAAAATTCATTAGCATTTCCTGATCGTTCAAATCTGTATGTTGAAGTGCTTTTTCTAAATTTTGCAAGATCATACTTCTCAGATCCAATGCTTCTGGTATGCTTTTCATTGGCATACTGTGGAATTCTATTTCTTTATTTCCAAAATAATTGGTTTCTGATCCGGTAGCAATCACTAAATAATTATAACTGATGCTTCCAATGGAAGTTTTTATTAAATTTTCTCCACTTATTATTTCTTGAACTTCAGCTACACGAAACAAAAAATTCCCTTGCTTTTTAAAAATCTTACGAAGTGGGAACGCAATAGAATCAGGTTCTAAACCTCCTGTAGCTACTTGATATAACAGTGGTTGGAAAGTGTGATAATTGTGTTTATCAATTAATAAAACCTGAACCTCTTTATTTTTTAATGATTTTGTTAATTCTATTCCTCCAAATCCACCTCCTATGATTACTACTCTTGGGTAGCTTGTTTCCGGAATGTCAATTGTTTCTGTCATATTAATTAGAATTAAGAAAAAGTTGGTTTGTAATAAACAAAAAAGGCATGAGTACAATACACATGCCTTTTATTTTATCAATACTATGCCAATTTATTTTGCAGTCTCAGTAGATAATGAACGAACGTCTGTTTTATTTTTAACTAAATCCACCACAATCGGTGTTGCAATAAAAATAGAAGAATAGGTTCCAAAAATTACTCCAATAAGCATTGCAAAAGAGAAACCTCTAATTACTTCTCCGCCGAAAATAAATAAAATAGACAATACAAACATGGTAGAAAGTCCAGTGATCATAGTTCTACTTAATGTACTATTCAGTGCATTATTGATAACTGGCGCTAATGCTTCATTTTTGGTGTGATGTATATTTAAATATTCTCTTATTCTATCAAAAACTACTACTGTATCATTGATGGAATAACCCATTACCGTCAATACCGCCGCAATAAATGCTTGATCAATATCTAAAGAGAATGGTAAAATGCCATTGAATATGGAGAAAATAGAAACTAGAATCAATACATCGTGAGCAAGTGCCACAAGTGCTGCCACTCCAAATTGCCATCTTTTAAAACGAATTAATATGTACAGGAAAACCACCACCATAGATAGTAATATGGAATAAACTGCCGAAGCTCGAATATCATCGGCAATGGTTGGGCCGACCTTTTCTGAACTAAGAATACTAGACTTATTATTAATTTTCGCTAAACCATCTTTTAATTTTGTTTCAACTTCTGTATCTGCATTATCGGCTGGACTATCAATCATGTAGGAAGTAGTTACTTTTACCTGATTGTTTCCTCCAAATGTTTTTACTTCTGGTGCTGAACCAAATGTTACATTTAATGCTTCGCGTACTTCATTTGTTTTTACGTCTTGGTCAAAACGAACAACATAGCTTCTTCCACCTTTAAAATCTACACCAAAACTTAATCCTTTGAAAAATAGAGAGACAATTCCAGCTACTATAATTGCAGTAGAAATCCAATAAAACTGGCGGCGCTTAGATAGGAAATCGAAACTAGATCCTTTGAAAGCATTTTCCGTAAGTTTAGTGGAAAAAGAAACAATGTTATTTTTTGCTATTTGTGATTCAAATATTAATCGTGTAATAAATATTGCTGCAAATAATGAAGTTAAAATACCAATAACTAAAGTGGTTGCGAACCCCTGAATCGGTCCTGTTCCAAAAACATAAAGGATAATTCCTGTTAAAAGCGTTGTTACATTTGAATCGATAATAGAGGAGTAAGCTTTTTTATATCCATTTGCTATTGCAAGTTTAAATGGTTGTCCTTCTCCTAGCTCTTCTCGAATTCTTTCATAAATCAAAACGTTTGCATCTACCGCCATACCTATCGTTAATACAATTCCCGCAATACCCGGCAATGTAAGAACTGCACCAAGAGATGCAAGTACTCCCATCAAGAAGAATACGTTTGCAAATAAAGCTACATCGGCAATCCAACCTGCTCTATTATAATAGAATACCATAAAAAGTAAAACTACAAGCAAGCCCACAACCGAAGAAATTAAACCAGCATTAATCGCTTCTTGACCTAAAGATGGTCCAACTACTGCTTCAGAAACAATTTTTGCTGGTGCAGGAAGCTTACCAGCTTTTAAAATATTGGCTAAATCTTTCGTATCATCTGCAGTAAAGTTTCCAGAAATAGAGGAGATACCTCCACTAATTTCTGATTGAACCGTTGGACTGGAATAAACATAATCATCCAATACAATGGCCACACTTCTTTTATTAATTGGATCTTTAGATGCTTCAGCAGTCATTCTTCTCCAAATTTTTGCCCCTTCACTATTCATGATCATCACTACTTCTGGTTTGCCAGTTTGGTCATAATCTTCTCTTGCATTAGCAATTACATCTCCACCAAGTGGTGCTTTATTATCTCTTCCTGTTAATTTAATTGCATGAAGTTCAAAAAAGTTATTCTTGTCAATAGGTTTTACCGCCCAAAGAAATTTTACATCGGATGGTAAAACTGCTTTTACCTCTTCCATTTGTAAGTAAGAATTCACCTTACTCGTATCTTTTAAGGAAGCATATCCCACAGCAGAACCTGGTCTGAGCAATTGTTGTCCTTTTTCTCCTTGATAAATTGCTGGCGATAAAATAGCAAACAATGGATTATCCTTAGTGAAATTTGCATTCTGAGCGGCAGAAGATGTATCTTTTTTGCTTGTATCAGAGTTTATTTTGTTCAATAATGCAAGCCCATCTTTGTTAGTTGTATCTGTTAAAGAAGTCGAAAGGCTGTCTGTTGATTTTTTTATAGTGTCTGAACTTAAAGTAGCACCAGAAGCTAAAGCCAACTTATTTTTAATCGCCTTATTTGCATTATCTAAAGAAGGAAATATTTCAGCATTCTCGTAAGTGTCCCAAAATTCTAGTTGAGCAGAGCCTTGAAGAAGTTTTCTTACTCTATCCGGATCGTCTACTCCAGGTAGTTCGATCAAAATGCGATTGGAATTATCTTGTAATTGAATATTTGGTTGCGTTACTCCAAATTTATCAATTCTTGTTCTTAAAATATTAAATGAACGATCAATAGCACCGTCTGCTTCTTTTTTAATTTCAGCTAAAACCTCTGCATCAGTAGATGATATCTTAATTCTAGCTTGATTTTCTTTAGTTGCAAAAATCGAGGCTAAAGAAATTCCTGGATTTACCTCCTTGAAAACCTCTCCAAATAAGGTAACATAGTTCTTGTTGCTAGTACCAGATCGCTCTTGAGTAAGTTGTAAGGCTTTGTTGAAACCAGCATTTTCACTGTTACCAGCTAAAGAACGAATTAATTGTTTTAAAGAAATTTCCATGGTAACGTTCATACCACCTTTTAAATCCAACCCAAGATTTAATTGTTTTTGCTTACATTCTGCATAGGTAAACTTTTGAAAACCAAGGTTGTAAACTGTTTCAGTCTCCATGGAATCTAAATAGAACCGTTCTTTTACTGCATCGCCATTGGAATAAGCTCTAGCGTTTTTAGCTACGTTGTAGGTAACTATTGAAAATGAAATTGAATAGATACACGCTAACGCAAGTGCGATTGCGAAAAACCTGATAGCACCTTTACCCTGCATAATTATTGATTGTAATTTATTTAAAAGTTTGGAATTCTTGCCCTTCAAAAATCTGAAAGAGCGCAAATGTAAGAATTTTTTTAATTTATGAAATTGGTGTTATTATTAGTTTACAATTTTCCGATTTCATCATCAAAGCTTCTGGCGAAGCAAGGAAGCAATTTCTTCGATTTCTACATCTATTGTATCATTATTTAAAATTAATTTATGTGCATTTGCTTTGTAGGGTTTTAAATAATTTTCATAAGATGGCAACACATGATTTTCCCATTGGTACATTATTGTTTCTTTTGAATATCCTCTTTCTACTTGATCTCTGTGCAATCTTCGGGCAAGTTTAATTTCATTATCTGCCTCTATATAAATGCGATAGTCGAAATTTTCTGCAATTTTTTTGTAATGATAAATGAATAGACCTTCTACAACTATGATGGGTTTTGGACAAAAAGTAAGCAAACTTTGTTGTGCTGATGGATTATTAAAAACATATTCTACTTTCTGAATTTCTTTGCCAGAGAGCAATTCTTTTAAATCTGCCAATAGTTTTTCGTCATCAATTCCTTCTGGCAAATCAAAATTTACTTCTCCATTTTCATCAATAAACTGTTCTGATTTTGGTTTGTAATAATGATCTTGAGATAAAAGACAAACTTCATCTTCTGTAAAATGCTTAAGCAATGAATGTAAAAGGTAAGTTTTGCCAGAGCCACTACCACCCGCTATGCCAACTACAAATGGTTTTTTTGTGAGCGTTTTAGTCATTTTTTCGACCGTAAGAAAGAATTACTTGGGCTCTTTCATCTATCATATCTATCATATCTGCTGCTTTTTTAGATATCATTATCGTCACATTCTTATTTTCGCCAGATAAGGGTAATTTACCGATTACTTTTACCAAAACACTTTTATCGTTTTGTGTATTGGTTACTTTTATAACCGTACCTACTGGAGCAGAAACATGCAAAGCCAAACTTTTTTCTTGATTTAAATTACTTCCATCTAATCTTTTTGCCAATGCTTTTTCATTCACTTCATAAGATCCAAGTAAGGTTTTATTGTAAATAATTGCTTGAGAATCTGTTTTTGGTGCAGTATCTACCCTCGGGATTTCGATTATTTTTACTTCTTGGATTATATCTTTTTTATCCTCCTTTTTCAAAACTACTTTTTCTTCTTTTGCAGGTTCAACCTTTTTTTCAAAGACTTTGGAGATTGCTTTGTTTTCTGTTTTTGTTTCAGGTTTTTCAGTGATTTTTAGAATAGTTCCTACACTCAACTCATTGCTTTTCAAGTTGTTTAATTCTTTTAAAGATTCTACACTAACTCCATATTTTTTAGAAATAGAAAATAAAGTTTCTTTTGCAACTATTGTATGTTTTACAGTTAAAACTGCCTTTGTTGATTTTAAGGATTTCTTTAAAACGGTAGGTATCATTATCGTGTCCCCTAAAGTTAACGAATTTCCAACCTTAGGATTTAAACTTATCAACTCCTTTGGATCTTTTTTGTATTCCCTTGCAATTGAATAAAATGTTTCTTTTGCAGTTACTTTATGTAAAATAAAATCTTTTCCAGATTTAGAAAAAACTCCTATTGAATCTACTGTAATATCAGAAGCGAAAATAAATGTACTGGATAAGAAAAAAGAAGTAAAAAGGATTATTATTTTCATTTAATTTTTTTGCAATAATAGTAATTACGGTACAATTGAATTGTTATTATTCATCATAATAATTTCAATCTATTATTTTTCAGCTTTATATTTTTCATTTATTGCGATTCCAAAACAATATATTTGATATTTGTACTTATTTTATTTCTCAAAATGATCCTATCTCGATCCCATTTCAAACTAAATCCTTTACTGATCCTGTCTTTTTTGATTATTCTGAACCAGTCTTTTGCATCAGATAAAAAAATTACCCTTTTAGAAATAAAAGGAGATATAGAACCGGGCACTTGGAGAATTACTAAAAAAGCAATTCAAGCCGCCGAAACATCAAAATCAGATATCCTTTTCATTCAGATGAATACCTACGGAGGTTTGTTAAATATTGCAGATTCCATCAGAACGGCTTTATTAGAGACCAACATAAAATCAATTGTTTATATAGATAATAATGCAGCATCTGCTGGGGCATTGATTTCTATAGCCTGCAATAAAATTTATATGCGGAAAGGTGCAAGTATTGGAGCAGCAAGCGTTGTAAACCAATCTGGAGAAATTTTGCCAGAAAAATATCAATCTTACATGCGTGCTTTGATGCGAACTACAGCAGAACGCAGAGGAAGAAATCCTTTAATCGCCGAGGGTTTTGTAGATCCAGATTTGGTGATAGATAGCATAAAACCAAAAGGTAAAGTACTTACTTTCACCACTCAAGAAGCGATAGATAATAAATATTGTGACGGGGCGGCAGAATCTATTGCAGAGGTTTTGAAGGCGGAAGGGATTTCCAATTATGAAATAATAAAAATTGAACCCACTTTCGTAGATAAAGTAATAGCATTTCTGATAAACCCTGCCGTAAGTGGAATTTTGATCTTGTTAATTTTAGGAGGCATTTACTTTGAAATACAAGCCCCAGGAATTGGATTCGCTCTTTTAGTAAGTGCAATAGCCACCATCCTATATTTTGCTCCGCTTTATTTAGAAGGTCTTGCTGCCAATTGGGAAATCATTTTATTTTTTATTGGTCTAGCTTTAATAATTGTCGAGCTATTTGTAATTCCCGGATTTGGTATCTTTGGCATTTCAGGAATCATATTGATGGTTTGTGGTCTGGCATTTAGTATGGTGATGAACAATTTTTTTAATTTCTCTATTTCTGGTTCAGGAAAACTTATGAATTCATTCTCTATTGTATTAGCAGCCTTAATTTTGGCAATCATTGTTTCTGTTATTTTTGGTAAAAATCTGATGAAAAGTTCTGTTTTTAGAAAAATAGTTTTGGAAGACGAACAGAAATCTGATCAAGGATATTCGGTAGCGGTTTCTCCAGATTCTATTACTGGAAGAATAGGCGTTGCCATTACCGATTTGAGACCAGCCGGAAAAATAGAATTGGATGGAATACGATATGAAGCCGTTTCGGATGATGGCTATATTTCCAAAGGAGAAAACGTATTTATTACCAAACAAGAAAACGTAAGTGTTTTTGTAAAAAAAGCAATTTAACGCTGTTTCTACAAACAAAATTAGTCTTACATTTATTTATAATTAGAATTTTAACTACCTATATGCAAATAATTCAGTTTTATGATAATTTTCTCGCTCATGCTTCTTATGCTATTTTGAGTGAAAAAGAAATAGCACTTATAGACCCAGCAAGAAATCCTCAACCTTATTTTGATTTTGCCAGAAAACATCATGCAAAAATAATAGCGGTAATAGAAACCCATCCTCATGCAGATTTTATTAGTTCGCACCTAGAAATTGCCACTATTACTGGAGCCAAAATATATGCTAGCAAATTAATTAATCCGAGCTATAAATATGTTCCATTTGATGATGGAGAGATTTTAACTATAGGGAAGATTACTTTTACTTCTTTAAATACTCCTGGCCATTCTCCTGATAGTATTTCCGTTTTGTTAAAAGATGAAAACAATGCGATCCATGCAGTTTTCACTGGTGACACGCTTTTTTTAGGAGATGTTGGTCGTCCGGATTTAAGAGAAAATGTAGGAGATATTCAACAAAAAAGAGAAGAATTGGCTAAGGCAATGTATCATTCATTAAGAAATAAATTGATGATTTTGCCGCCAGAAACAATTGTATATCCTGCTCATGGTGCAGGCTCTCTTTGCGGCAAAAATCTGAGCAAAGATTTAATTGGAACAATAGGACAGGAGTTAGCTTCGAATTATGCTTTACAAAAAATGAGCGAATCAGAATTTGTTGATTTGCTTTTGCAAGACCAACCTTTTGTACCTAAATATTTTACCCATGCAGTGGAATTAAATAAAAAAGGAGCAAAATCTTTTTCAGAATCTATAAATAGCATTTTTAAAATTAAAAGTTCAGAAAGAAATCTGGATACAATTGTAATTGATTCTAGACCATCAATACTATTTAAACAAGGTCATATTGCTGGTTCAATTAATAATCAAGAAGGTACAAAATTTGAAACATGGCTAGGTAGCATTTTAGCACCTGGTGAAAGTTTTTATTTAGTCGCAAAAGACGATCTCACAGCCAAAGAATTAATTAAAAGAATTGCAAGTATTGGATACGAAGATCGATTAGAAGCTTATATGACAGAAGTAGGAGAGAATCTAAAAACAAGTTTAAAAGTAGATGTTGCAGATTTTGAGATGAATACTTCAAATTATACAATTATAGATATTCGAAATGCTGGTGAAGTAAAATCTGGCAAAATTTTCGATGAAGCTATTGCAATTCCATTATACGAATTGCGAGAAAGATTAACTGAAATACCGCTTGATAAGCCTATTATGGTTCATTGTGCTGGAGGTTATAGATCTGCAGCAGGAAGTAGCATCATAGAAGCGGGGCTTAATTTGCCTGTTTTTGATCTCGGTGAGGCAATTCATTCTTTTAATGGTAAACAAGTTGTTTAATTAAAATTAAAACATAAAAAAATGAATGAGATAGGACTAGAAGAAAAAAAAGTAAAAAAACTAGCAACTAGTTTAAACGAATTATTAGCTAATTATCACATTCATTACCAACGATGTAGAGGTTTTCATTGGAATATAAAAGGAACTAATTTTTTCGAATTACATGCCCGGTTTGAGCTTTATTATACAGATGCTATCAATCGAATTGATTTAATAGCTGAGAGGATTTTAACTCTTGGACAACCTCCAGTTAGTAACTTTTCGGATTATTTAAAAACTTCTCAATTGAAAGAGATGGAATACGAAATTAAGGATATGGAAATGGTTACTGCTTTAATTGGAGATTTTCAAACGTTGATAGATTTGGAAAGAGGAATTATAAATGGCGGCGATGATATGCATGATGATGCAACAGTAGATATGATGACAGAATTTATAGCTTTTCAAGAAAAAATAATTTGGATGCTAAAATCTTTCCTTTCTAAACGATAAAATTTAGATCAATAAAATAGAAAAAGCTTTATTATTTACTTAATGGAGCTTTTTTATTGATAGCTTTTATTTCCTTTATTTAGCCATTTGCCCCAGTCGGAATCGTATGGATGTATTTTGTCAGTGACTGTATTATTTTTATCTAAAATAGGTTTAGATTCATTAACCCATTCAAAAATTCCTCCATATAAATTTTGAACATCTGTAAATCCCTTTGCGATTATTTTTTCTGCAATTTTTTCGCTCCTATAACCTACCGAACAATAAACTATAATAGGGGTGTTCTTTGGTAATTTCACTAGCATACTTAAATCGGAAGGAGAATATCCTACCCAAATAGCATTTTTAATTTTACTTACTTCAAATTCTTTTTTACTTCGAGCATCTAATAATAAATACTTGAGTTTAGATTCAGTAAATTCTTTTACACTAATTTCTTTTACACTATGATCTAATAATTCCTTTAGCATAGTATTGAACTTGCCATCAATTACTTGTGCTGATAATAACATAGGAAATAAAAGAAATGAACATAAAATAAGTTTAAATATAAATTTCATATAAATCGAAAATTATTAATTTATTAAAATCGAGTCCCTATTGTCACCATAAAACTGCTACGTTTATTTACAGTATTTGCAACAGGTTCTTTTCCATTTTCTAAAGAATAAGGACTGGAAAAACTATTTACACTAGAATTTATAAGAGCAGCGTCTATGTAAAAGTTTTCATTTGCATATCCAAGACCACCAGTTATACTTTTTAATTCTCTATTTCTGCCGATGTTGTTTGTAAATGGGTCTCCATAAATGGCATAGCCTCCTCTTATGGTCATCGGCGAAAGTTTTAATTCTCCACCAAATCTCAAATTACTTGCATTAGTAAAACTATTTGAAATTAAAGCATTTTCAAATGACTCTTGAGCATCATTCCTAGATCTGTATTTTCCGGAACCATAATCTACACCTTCATAATCTGCAGTGATGAAACCATATTTTTGAAAAAATAAAGCCAATCCAAAACTATATCTAAATGGAATAACTAAATTATATTCCGATGCACTTGAATATTCTCCAGATTCTGTCCCCGGAGTATTGAAAGAAGTTAAAATAAAAGATTGGAAGGCATCATTAACTTGATAAAAAGTTGGAGTCTGGATAGTTCCGCCAAATCTGATCATGTCTACAGGACGATAGATAAAACCAATTTTGGCATTTATTCCACTTCCGTCAATATCCGTAGTTTCCTGATAAATAAAGCTTTTAGAATCCCTTATAGTATCAACATATCCAGATTCTGTATAGTCTATTTGGGTTCTTGAGTTAATACTCGAAAAATTAATACTTCCTCCCAAATAGAGTTTGTTTCTTAAATTACTACCTAAGGCTAAAGAGAAATCAGATTGAGAACCTCTTGTTTTTTGAATATTTGTTTGAAGTTTATTTCCATTTATTAAAGAGAAATAGGTTCCGTCTGTAAACTGATCTACTAAGAATGCATTATATGCAGTTTCTGCATAACTTACTGGTTGTGTAGAGTCTATACCAAAAAAGTTAAGTTCAGAAGCAAAAAAATCACCTAATGAGTTTGAATTATTATTTCCAGAATAAGATATTGTATTATGAAAATTATTAGTTCTATTTAAAGAAAGACCAAATGCAATACTTGACCATCCATCAGGTCTTTCTGATCCATCGGATCCAGACAAACTTCTTCCCAAAACCAATCCTAGATTGCTGATATTAAAATTTTCTTTGGAATTGCTAGATTTAAAACCTAAAAAACCCGTATTTGTGGTAGCAAAACTTAATTGTGGACTAACGGAAATATCAGATTTTCTGTAAAATCCTAAACCTGCTGGATTTCCAGAAATAGAACTAATATCGCCTCCTAATGCAGTTTGTGCACCTCCGATTGCTTGAATTCTGGCTGTTCCGCCAAAGGTAGTAGATGAAAATCTTACTACATCATTCGCATATTGTGCATTCGCACTATTAAAAATGGTAGTAGCGAGACTCACCACAAATAGCATTCTTTTAATCATTAAATTATTGGATTTTTTTAATTATCTACCTCTTCTATTTCCGCCTCCTGATCCAGAATTTCCTCCTCCAGAATTTGGAGATGGTCTATCAAACGATCTTGAATTTTCAAACGAATTTGATCTCGATGGCTGAATTTGATTAGATCTTTCCATATTTTGCCTTTGATCACGAACGGTTCCATTATTATTATCTCTACTTGATGGTCGCACTGTTGCATTCGGATTTGCTTCATTTGATTTTCCAGAAGATCTTCTTTGTGGATAAGTAGAATTTGATCTACTAGATGGTCTATTCGTTGGTTCTCTATTAATCATTGGTCTTGTACCTTCATTCATATTCTGACGAGTAGGTTGTCTATCAATTGTTGGTCTAGTACCTTCATTCATATTCGGACGAATAGGTTCTCTATCAATTGTTGGTCTAGTTCCTTCATTTGTCGGCTGCCTTATAATCGGATCGCGATTTATTATTGTAGGTTTAGAACCATTCTCAAGAATCCTGCTAGGTCTATTAGGGCTATTTGGGTTAGTAACAGCTGGTCTGCCAGAATTTATAACGGGTGTTCTTTCTAAACTTCTTTCTACCGCAGGTCTTGAAACAGATGGTCTACCTGCAATATTTCCTACTGGCGCCGTTACTGCCGCAATTCTTCTTCCATTTACGCCATTGTTAGAAGATCTATTTGGTCTTGGCGAATTATTAACGCCTCTATTATAAAATCCACCTCCATTATTATTTCCAAAGAAGCCATTATTAAATCCATCATTGTAGCCGTTCCAATAACCATTATTATATCCATTGTTCCATCCATTTCCACCCCAGCCATTGTTCCATCTATTTCCACCCCAGCCGAAACCGTTATTACATCCGAAATTATTACCCCAACCAAAGCCATTATTTCTACCCCAGCCCATACCGCCTCCCCAGCCATAAGGATTATTTCCAAAAAATGGGTCATAAAATCCTCCTCCCCATCCATTTGAATATCCTATAGAAATATTAAATCCAGGATTGAAAAATGGGTCATAAAAACCAGTGTAAAATGGGTCATTGTATCCAAAACTATATCCAGGGCTGTAAAATCTTCTTAATCTTGCAGAATAATTATCGTCATAAAAATCATTACTTCCATTGTAGTTATTCGTTACATAAGTATTTCCATCCTTTGAACTGGTAGTCTGATCTGCTAGTTCATAATTTTCTGAATTTTGATAATTTTCGGAATTTCTTATGCTCTCAGATGTATTTTGTGGAACTTCTTGACTAACTTTTTCAGATTGATTAGTTGAATAATCATCCACTCTTCCTGAATTGAAATTTGTATTTGCATTATTTTTTACATTAGTTGGAGCATAATTTCTGTCTGCTTTTGCATCTTTTAAAGAATAATACATATCATCCGAATTTCCTTGGGATGTTTGTCTGGAGGTACTACAAGCACTTAAACCTAGAGTGATTGCAAGAATTAAATAGCTTATCGTTTTCATATTTTGGAGTTTAACTTTGCTTATGACTATATAAATTCAAAAACGTTTAAAATTATAACTTTGTTGTTAATATTTTATTTGAATTTACACAATAATACAAAACTTATTCCAACAAAAAATTATGTCAAAAGGGCTTACAAAAAGAGAAGATAATTATTCACAATGGTACAATGAATTGGTAACAAAAGCAGATTTGGCAGAACATTCAGACGTGAAAGGATGCATGGTGATTAAGCCTTATGGTTATAGTATTTGGGAAAAAATACAAGCAGAACTTGACAAAAAATTCAAAGAAACAGGGCATCAAAACGCATATTTTCCTTTATTTATTCCAAAATCATTTTTTACAAAAGAAGCTTCGCATGTAGATGGTTTTGCAAAAGAATGTGCAGTAGTAACACATTATAGACTTAAAACTGCCGAAAATGGTGAAATAGTAGTAGACGAAACTGCAAAATTGGAAGAAGAATTAATCGTAAGACCTACTTCCGAAACTATTATTTGGAATACATATCGAGGTTGGATACAATCCTACAGAGATTTGCCACTTTTAATCAATCAATGGGCAAATGTGGTTCGTTGGGAAATGCGAACAAGACTTTTTTTACGAACCACAGAATTTCTTTGGCAAGAAGGACATACCGCTCATGCAACTGCGCAAGAAGCTGTGGATGAGACTATTCAAATGTTAAATGTTTATGCAAATTTTGCTGAAGATTGGATGGCAATGCCAATCATTAAAGGTGTGAAAACTCCAAACGAGAGATTTGCTGGCGCTTTAGATACTTATTGCATAGAGGCACTTATGCAAGATGGAAAAGCTTTGCAAGCTGGTACTTCTCATTTTTTAGGTCAAAATTTTGCTAAAGCTTTTGATGTAAAATTTACCAACAAAGAAGGAAAATTAGATCATGTATGGGCTACTTCTTGGGGTGTTTCTACCAGATTAATGGGGGCTTTGGTTATGGCACATTCTGACGATGAAGGATTAGTTTTACCACCAAAATTAGCTCCTATTCAAGTAGTTATAATTCCAATTTATAAATCTGACGAAGAGTTTGCTGCGATTACAGAAAAAGTTCTTGAAATCAAAAAATTACTAGAGAAGAAATTCATCAGTGTCAAATATGATAATCGAGATACTCAGCGTCCTGGTTATAAATTTGCCGAATATGAACTAAAAGGTGTGCCTGTTAGGATTGCGATTGGAGCGAGAGATTTACAAAATAATTCTGTAGAAGTTGCGAGAAGAGATACAAAGGAAAAAATGATTTTAAACCTTACTGACATAGATGCAAAAATTGAAAATTTATTAGAAAATATTCAGACTAATATTTATCAAAAAGCCTTGCAATACAGAGAAGAGCATATTTCTGTTGCAAACAGTATGGAAGAATTTATAGAATTATTGGATAAAAAAGGAGGTTTTGTTTTTGCACATTGGGATGGAACTACGGAAACAGAGCTGAAAATTAAAGACAAAACGAAAGCAACTATCAGATGTATTCCAATGAATAATAAAATGGAAAATGGCGTTTGTATTCTAACAGGAAATACCTCTACTCAACGTGTTTTATTTGCTCGGGCTTACTAATTAATTTCATTTCTAATAAACAATTTTATGGCTGAAAATAAAAATACCAACTATAATTTAATTGTAGATCTTTTAAAAGAGCGATCTTGTCTTAAACAATACATTCACAGAAATACATCTGATGTGTTTGCAATGATGAAAATTGAAATAGCCAAGATCGCAGCGGAGTTAAAATCTGACATGGCTAAAATTGATCCCTATGTTCAGATTAATTTTGTAGATAAAGGAGAATTTGAAGCTGAATTGCATTTCTCAGGCGATGTTTTAATTTTCTCTTGGCATACCAATGTATTTAATTTTCCTGCTGATCATGATTTGCAAAAATTAAAATATGTAAAAGAAGATCCTGATAGAAGCTATTGCGGACTATTACAAGTTCACAATTTTTTGTACGATTCATTAAAATATAATAGGTCTTTGGATTTAGGATATCTATTAGCAAGAATTTTTATTAATAAAGAAAATCATTTTTTTCTAGATGGATCCGAAAAACTTGGCTATCCATTAGCAAAATTTGATAAGCAGATAGTTGATTCAGAAATATTTAGAACAACAGTTTTAAATTTAATCTCTTATACTTTGCGCTTTGATCTTTTGACTCCTCCATTTGATGCAGTAAGGGAATTACCACTAGCTGAGAAACTAGCGAATACGATTAATTCAGCAATTTCAACTCATAAAGTGGGGTTTAAATTTAAAAATGAGTTGAAGTTGTAAAAGATTTAATTATTTAGATTTTGCTTTTTTATTCCTTTTTCTAATTACTCCTTCCTTATTAGAAATAGAATTTTTCAAATCTTTAATCTATAGATTTTTGATAATTGTTCAATAGTGGAATTTTTATTAAAATTTATTTTTCTTTGATAGAAATAATTTAATCAATGGAATAATAAAACAAAAAAAGCCAAGATTCGCATCTTGGCTTTTTTATTAAAAAAATTAATTTCTATTTTAAAATAATAGTATAAATTATTCCATTTATAGTTACAGTGGCTAAGCTATCGCAAACTCCATTTCCAAAATCTAATAGTCTCATTCTTCTGTTTTTTGCTATATATTCAATTGAACCACTTACGAAGTTTTTACAATTTAATTCTCTTCTTAAGGGAGTTTTGATGGTTACGTTATACAAATCACCGTTTCTGCTAGATCCACTTGATGTTCCAGTTATTAAATATACATCATCAATTAATTCTATAGTATTTACTCCTTCGATAAAAATTCTTTGTCGGGTAGAGTTATAAACGATAATTCCAAAATTATTTGCTAAAGTTATTGATCCAGCTACATTGATAGAATATACAATATCGCCTTGGGCATTTTTACCTTGATTGGTTATAGTTTTATTACCTTCTACTTTATTGTCATTCACATAATAATTATCAAAAGATATGGTTTTTACACTTCCTGTTGCTTTATAAGCTCCAGTGTAGGTAAGAATTATTTTTCCTCTTCTGCTTCTACCGTCAGCTCCTACACAATTTACAGTTCCGAAATCTACAATCACTTCTCTGGTAGTAGCAATAGTATCTCTCCATATTGTTGCACAAGCACTTAAGATTATATTTTCTGAGTTTGATCCTCCATTTTTAAAAGTAGATAGATCACTTGATTGTGCCTGATCTACTATTGTTAAAGCATTATCAAAAGTATTTTCTGCTAAAGCATTGTCAGTAGAAGTTTCAGTTTCATTGTCAGGAGAAATATTTATTTCGTCTTTTTTACAAGCGTTTAATGTTATACTTATTACCGCTACAGAAATAAATATTTTTAAAATAATTGATTTCATATTATTTATATTTTTTGTTTTAATGACCTTTATGTTTTGCCAAGGTTTAATCGACTTAAATTATTTTATTTAAAAACTTATTTCTATGGTATTCAAGGCTGATGTTGAAATTAAATTACCTTTGAAAAAAATTAGAAATGAAATTCGGCACTAAGGCTATTCATGCAGGGCAGCATCCAGACCCGGCAACAGGAGCTATCATGACTCCCATTTATCAAACATCCACTTACGTTCAAGAATCACCGGGAAACCATAAAGGATATGCATACGCAAGAGGCAAAAATCCAACTAGAACATCATTAGAAGATTGTTTGGCAGCATTAGAAAACGCCAAATACGGACTTTGTTTTTCTAGCGGTATGGGCGCAATAGATGCAGTCATAAAATTATTAGTTCCGGGAGATGAAGTGATCACAGGAAATGATTTATACGGAGGAAGCTATCGGATGTTCACAAAAGTTTTTGCTAATTATGGAATCATTTTTCACTTTTTAGATTTAAATAATCAAGCAGAAGTTGAAAAGAAAATTTCGGAAAAAACAAAATTAATTTGGGTAGAAACACCTACCAATCCAACTATGCAAATAGTTGATATTGAATCATATTCACAACTATCAAAAAAATACAATCTCATTTTTGCGGTGGATAATACTTTTGCTTCTCCTTACCTGCAAAACCCAATTGATCTAGGTGCAGACATTGTGATGCATTCTGTTACCAAATATATTGGAGGTCATTCAGATCTGATTATGGGTGCTTTAATGGTGAATGATGATGATATTTATAAAAAATTAGCATTTATTCATAATTCGTGTGGTGCTACTCCTGGTCCAATGGATAGTTTTCTAGCATTGCGAGGTGTCAAAACTCTTCATTTAAGAATGAGAGCTCATTGCGAGAATGGAAAAGCAGTCGCCAATTATTTAAAACAACACCCGAAAGTGGATAAAATATATTGGCCAGGATTTGAATCTCATCCTAATCATAGCATTGCAAAGGCTCAAATGAAAGATTTTGGTGGAATGATTTCTTTTTCTATCAAAAATGCAACACTAGAACAAACATTTAAATTAGCTTCTTCTTTCCATGTATTTTCATTAGCAGAATCGTTAGGAGGAGTAGAATCTTTGATAAATCATCCAGCCACTATGACTCATGCAAGTATTCCAGAAAAAGAAAGAAATGCAGCTGGGGTAACGGATTCTTTATTAAGATTGAGCGTAGGAGTGGAGGATATCGAAGATTTATTGGAAGATTTGAAACAAGCTTTGGATAAAATTTAATTAAATCAATTATTTTAAACCTCAAAGACTTTTTAGATCAGAAATCGGAGCAATACAATCATCCGAAATTCATAGCAAACGATCCGATTTGTATTCCGCATTTATTTTCCAAAAAGCAAGACATAGAAATTATGGCTTTTTGGTCTTCCATGTTGGCTTGGGGTCAGCGTGTTACGATTATAAATAAATGCAAAGAATTAATTAATCTGATGGATAATTCGCCTTATGATTTTATTTTGAATCATCAGGAAAAAGATTTAAAAAGATTTTTGAATTTTAAACATCGAACATTCAATGCTACGGATACTTTATATTTCATCCATTTTTTCAGCAATCATTATTCAAAAAATGAAAGTTTAGAAAGTGCTTTTTTACCAAAAAATGATTTAATCTATAATTCAAGAGAACCGATTGAAAATCAATTAAACTTTTTCCAAAACTATTTTTTTTCCTTACCCGACTTTCCTCATAGAACCAGAAAACATGTAAGTTCTCCTATGAACAAATCGACTTGTAAAAGATTAAATATGTTTTTACGATGGATGGTCAGGAAAGATAATAAAGGTGTAGATTTTGGAATCTGGAACCATGTTTTTCAAAAGGATTTAATTTGTCCTTTAGATTTACATGTGGAACGTGTAAGCCGTAAATTGGGACTTATAACCAGAAAGCAATGTGATTGGCAAACAGCAATTGAACTTACCCAAAACTTAAGAAATCTAGATATAGACGATCCTGTAAAATATGATTTCGCTTTATTCAGCTTAGGTATTGACGAAAAGTTTTAAAACAAACAAAGCTCTTGAGTTTAAGAGCTTTGTTTGTTTTTTAATAAAATCACAAAATCATTTTTCAATTTTAATAATTCCGTGCTTGCCTAAATCAGCTTTTGTACCGGTTACGAACGCTTTTGCCATTTGATATAACTGAACCATTTTGAAACTGCTAGCATCCCAGTATTCTACTGAGTTCAATTCTACTTTTATTAAAGACAAATCTGGATCGTCTATTCCTTTTGGAAACCAAACTTTTAAAATTGGATTCCATAGAGTTTGAATTAAAGTTTTGTCGGTAATTACATTTGCATATCCTTTAATTGCATAATAGGTTGAGTTTCGTTCGTCGGTATAACTAAGACTTACCATCGGATTACTTTTAATATCAAATGATTTCTCTGAACTTTCATTAGAAAAAAACCATAAAGAACCATCAGCATCCATTTGCGAAGTACTCATGGGTCTGCTATGCATCATTCCATCGGCGTGTAAAGTTGTAAACATGCAAATTCGTAAGGATTCAATAACGGTTTTTATTTTTGCTAAATTCTCGGTATTATTTATTTCGGTTTTCATAAAATTTTTTTTAAGAAAAACAGCAAAATAAATGCCCTTATAAAAACGTACTTAATTCAGTTCTAAATCATTTATCTAATTTAATTTTGGGAAATATTGGAGAATTTGGTCTACACAATAGTTAAATGCCATTTTTATTTTTAAATAATTCCAAACAATGATTTTCCTTTTGCACCTAAAGAATCTGTAAATAATTCAGCATTTTGATCTTTTATTAATGCTGGTGCATGATGAGTTTTAGTTCTTGCATCTATTATTAATGAACCTCTGCATCCCCAATGTTTATTTTCTATAAAAGCACCAATTCCATGAATATCATGAGAAGGATTGCTTTTGGTAAAAGTAACCCAAACAAAATTATTAGTACTAGCTGCTGTGAAGTCCGCATCATCACACAAAACAATTAATGGAATGGTTTCAGATAAATTTAATGGAATGCTTAATTCTAATTGTCGAATTAAATTTTGTGTTTCTATTGCATTAATAAATGGATCTGCTTTTAAAATTAAAACTCCATTCATTGCCATTTTTGCTAGGTGAATAGAATTTGGAAAAGTAATTCCAGTAGGAATATTTTCTGCAAGCTTACGAATAGGTTTTCCAACAGCAGCTATTGCAACTTTTGATCCTGCATTAATATCTGTTCCAGAATAATCTAAAGTATCAATGGTAGTTTTTGTATAAAAATGCAAATCTCTAGTAAGATCAATTCGCTCTAGCATGTGGCTAAAGAATGATTTTACCTCTGATGTTTTTAAATTTGCATTATCTTCTTTTGCACAAATAAATAAATACTTGGCTAGACTTAACTGACTTTTACCCAAAATATGATTGGCTAAAGTCAATAATTCCTGAGGTCTTTTTGTTTCTAAATAAGGTGTATATCGCTCGCTACCAATTGCAAATAATAGTGGGTGAACTCCGGCAGCATCTACTGCATTTACCTCATGCAATCCTGGTATTTCTTTTGGAATTGCAGCTCCAGTTATATCATGAATTAAGGCACCAAAACTAGTATCTTCTTGCGGAGGTCTGCCAACAACTGTAAAAGACCAAATCGGATTTTTTCTATGATAAACGTTTTTTACTTTTAATAATGGAAAATCATGTTTTAAACTATAATAACCTAAATGATCGCCAAATGGGCCTTCCGGTTTATTTGCTCCAGGAGAAACGGTTCCTGTGATAATAAAATCTGCATCTGTTGAAATACAAAACCCATCTTGATCATAAAAATATCTAAACCTCCTTTTTCCTAAAGCTCCTGCAAAAGTCATTTCAGAAAGTCCCTCTGGCAGTGGCATTACCGCGGCTAAAGGATGTGAGGGTGGACCTCCCACAAAAATACTTACTTTTAAATCTTCGCCTTTTTTATTCGATTTTGTTTGGTGAACTCCAATCCCTCTATGTAATTGATAATGTAAACCAATTTCTTCATCCTTATGGTATTCATTTCCATTAAGTTGTATTCTGTACATTCCTAAATTAGCGCTCATAATACCGGGCGCGTCCACATCTTCTGTATACACTTGAGGCATTGTTACAAATGCTCCGCCATCCATTGGCCAATTAATAATCATCGGAATTTCACTCAATTTAATTTTTGTAAATGAGGAAGTAGACCCAGATTTCATAGGCAATGCAGAGAGCGCAGCCATAGCAGAAGTTGCATATTTGAATGGATTTTTCAATGCTGCCATTGGATTGTTTTTTAGTTCAACCAATTGTTTTACAGCGTCTAAAGAATCTCTAAACATAAACTTTGAACGTTCCAAAGTTCCAAACAAATTAGAAACTGCTGGGAATTTTGAACCTTTTATATTTTCAAACAATAATGCTGGACCTTCCTTTTCATACACACGTTGATGAATGGACGACATTACTAAATTTGGATCAACCTCTTCTTTTATTCTAATTAAATGACCGTTTTTTTCAAGATCAGCAACACAGGCCGATAAATTTTGATATCCCATTGAACAATAAAGAAAGAAAATATAGTTTTAGTTTGATCAAAGTATTAATTTTATCCATTGATATGATAATTATTTGAAATAAATTGAAACAACCTTAAATCCATTATTTAGCCTAAAACATCTTAAAACATGAAAAACTTAATTTCAATTCTAATCCTTATCTTCTTCTCATTTAATAGTTTAAAAGCACAAAGTGTAGGACAAGAAAGTAAAACCCTAACAACTAAATCTGATTCGAAAACTACAACTAATAAACCACAAGAAAAAAGTAAAGCTAATCCCAAACCAATAGTAAAAGCGAAAACAAATAGCGCTATAATCCCTTTGAAAGCAGATGGTACGCCTGATAAAAGATATAAAAAGAATTCTACAACTGGGCCATTGAAAAAAGATGGAACTAAAGATATGCGATATAAAGCAAATCAAAAGTCCAGTAAATAAAATACTGCTTACCTCTCAATAAATATATAGAACAAAATCTCTTTCAACAATTAATTTATATTTGAATTCTAATTTTTAAAACCTACATGCAAGAAATAAATTCGTACATCGAACAAAACAAACAAAGATTTTTAGATGAACTTTTGGAATTACTCAGATTTCCATCGGTAAGTGCAGACCCAAAATACAGTGGTGATGTGCGTAAAACAGCAGAATATTTAAAAGCAAAGTTAGAAAAAGCTGGTGCTGATAAAGTTGAACTTTGCGAAACTGCTGGATATCCTATATTATATGGTGAAAAAATAATTGATTCGGGCTTACCAACTGTTTTGGTTTATGGTCATTACGACGTTCAACCAGCAGATCCTTTGGAATTGTGGGATTCTCCGCCATTTGAACCAATTATTAAGAATGAGAAAATATATGCTCGTGGAGCTTGCGATGATAAAGGTCAAATGTATATGCACCTAAAATCATTCGAAGCAATGATGAAAACAAATACTCTTACTTGCAATGTGAAGTTTATGATAGAAGGGGAAGAAGAAGTTGGAAGTAGTAATTTGGGAATATTTGTAAAAGCAAATAAAGAAAAATTAAAAGCAGATGTGGTTTTGATTTCTGATACCAGCATGATTGCAAATGATGTTCCTTCTATTAATAATGGATTACGTGGTTTAAGTTATGTAGAAGTAGAAGTTATTGGTCCAAATAAGGATTTGCATTCGGGTGTTTATGGTGGAGCAGTTGGCAATCCAGCAAATATTCTTTGTGAGATGATTGCATCTTTGAAAGATAAAAACAACCATATTACTATTCCTGGTTTTTATGATGATGTAGAAGTTATTTCTGATGTAGATAGAGCCGAAATGGCAAAGGCTCCTTTCAGTGTAGAAGAATACAAAAAAGATTTAAATGTAGGCGATGTTCATGGAGAAAAGGGATACAGCGTATTGGAACAAACAACTATTCGACCGACATTAGAAGTAAATGGTATTTGGGGAGGATATATTGGCGAAGGAGCTAAAACGGTTTTGCCATCCAAAGCAAATGCAAAAATCTCCATGCGATTAGTACCAAACCAAAAATCTGCAAAAATCACTGAACTATTTAAAAACTATTTTGAATCCATAGCTCCAGTTTCTGTGAAAGTGAAAGTAACGCCGCATCACGGAGGCGAAGCTGCGGTAACGCCAACTGACTCTGTTGCTTTCCAAGCTGCGAGCAAGGCAATGGAAACTACGTTTGGAAAAAAACCTATTCCACAGCGGGGTGGTGGCAGTATTCCTATTGTCGCATTATTTGAGGCAGAATTAGGAATAAAAACGGTGTTATTTGGTTTTGGGTTAGATTCAGATTCTATCCATTCGCCCAATGAGCATTATGGTTTGTTCAATTATTATAAAGGAATAGAAACCATTCCATTATTTTTCAAAAACTATTCAGAAATGAGTAAATAGAATTTTAAAGTTTTAAGAATTAATAAGAAATGCTGGCTA
Source organism: Sphingobacteriales bacterium (assembly GCA_038209155.1). Taxonomy (GTDB): domain Bacteria; phylum Bacteroidota; class Bacteroidia; order Sphingobacteriales; family Sphingobacteriaceae; genus JBBQYA01. Next base: position 51,189 of record JBBQYA010000006.1, read on the forward strand.
GAAAATAGCTGGCATTTTTTATTTCAATTAGTTTGAAACTATAAGGCTTAAAATGTTTGGTTCAATTTCTGTTTTACTTAGATACTTTTTGGAAATTTAAGTTTAATTAGATTTAAACAGACGAAATTAGTTCATCATTCAAAATTATTTTGCATTAAAAGCTATTTATAAATTTATAAAATGTCTAATCGATTAATAAACGAAACCAGTCCATATTTACTACAACATGCTCATAATCCGGTAGATTGGTATGCTTGGGGAGCCGAAGCTTTAGAGAAAGCGAAAATTGAGAACAAATTAATTTTAATAAGTATCGGATATTCTGCTTGCCATTGGTGCCATGTGATGGAGCATGAAAGTTTTGAAGATATTGAAATTGCAAAATTAATGAATGAACGTTTTGTTTGTGTAAAAGTAGATAGAGAAGAGCGGCCAGATATAGATCAAATTTATATGATAGCCGTGCAATTAATGAGTGGGCATGGAGGTTGGCCACTCAATTGTTTTGCTTTGCCAGATCAACGTCCGATTTATGGAGGCACTTATTTTAACCCAAAAGATTGGAAAAATCTACTACTTAATTTATCTGACTTTTATAAAGAGAAACCAGATGAGGCTCAAAAATTTGCAAATAAATTGGAAGATGGATTGAAGATGCAAGACAATCCTTTTAGTTCTGATAATAAACTTGAATTGAAAAAAGAAGAATTGGAGAAAATGTTCCAATCTGTAAAAACACAATTTGATTTTTTAGAAGGAGGATTTTCAAGAGAACCAAAATTTCCTTTACCGAATAATTTTTTGTTTACTCTAAGATTTGCTCATTTTTTTCAAGACCAATCAGCAGATATTATCACTCAATTGACATTAGATAAAATGGCGTTTGGTGGTA
>JBBQYA010000007.1:0-51932 GCA_038209155.1 Sphingobacteriales bacterium
CTACTTTAAATAAATTAAGATCATTACCGATAAAAGTAATAGAAGTCTTTTTTGAAACAAGCACAAAAGTAAAAGCATTAAACGAGGCAATGTCTCAAATAGGAGATAATTATGATATCGGATTAATACTTGATGCAGATAATGTAATGGAATCTGATTTTTTATTAAAAATAAATCAAACTTTCAATGCGGGATTTAAAAATATACAAGCGCGCAGGGTAGCCAAAAATACGAATACGGATTTTGCAAAATTAGATGCTTTAAGTGAAATAATTAATAATCATATTTATAGAAAAGGTCACACAGTTTTAGGATTTTCTTCCTCTTTAATTGGTTCTGGAATGGCATTTGAATATCCCACTTTAAAGGCAACTATGGCGAGTATGGACTCTGTAGGTGGTTTTGATAGAGAATTAGAAGTCATTTTAATTCTTAAAGGACACAAGCCCTACTATCTGCCAAGCGCTATAGTTTATGATGAAAAAGTAGAAAAGGCAGATGTGTTTGCCTCTCAAAGAAAACGATGGATTGCCAGTCAGTTTATCTATTTAAGAAAGTATTTTGCTCGTGGTTTTGTAGGTTTATTGAAGGGGAATTTAGTGTTTTTCAACAGTGCTATTCTTAGAAATATCCAGCTTCCTAGAGTTATCAATTTAGGCTTTTTGTTTATGATTGTTTTAATTTCTTTTGTATTAAAATCATATACTACTATTTCTCCTTTGACCTGGACTTTATTGTTTTTAGGTTATTTATTCTCCTTCTTTTTAGCTGTTCCTTTATCATTTTATGATAAAGCATTTTTTAATGCTTTAATAAAAGTACCGCAAGCATTTTTTATAATGACTGTGGCTTTATTTAAATTAAAAGGAGCCAATAGTAAATTTATTCATACTCCACACGGTGTAGTGGAGGTTGAAGCGAATGTAAAACACGGTGTAAAATAAATGGAGGATCAGCTAGATTTACCTTTAATAAGTTTCATAACTATTAATTATAATCAAGCACAAGTAACATGTGATTTGTTACAAACATTAACAAAAATATCTTATTTCCCTATTGAAATTTTTGTTGTGGATAATGCTTCTAAGGAAGATTCTTCTATCATTTTAAAAAAATTTCCGATTGTTAATTTTATAAGAAGTGAAACCAATCTTGGTTTTGCGGGAGGTAATAATTTGGCAATAAGAAAGGCAAAAGGCAAGTATTTATTTTTTATTAATAATGATACGGAAGTAGAAAAAGATTTTTTACAACCAATTCTTAAATTTATGGAAGCTAATCCTAAAGTTGGTATGGCTTCACCCAGAATTATCTATCATAATTCGGAAAATATAATTCAATATGCTGGTGCAAATAAGATAAATAATCTAACAGGACGAGGATCTAAAATTGGTTTTAAGGAAATAAATAATGGTCAATATTCTAAAAATAGAAAAACTGATTATGGCCACGGAGCAGCATTAATTGTAAAAACTGACGCGGTAGAAAAAATTGGATTAATGCCAGAAGTATACTTTTTATATTATGAAGAACATGATTGGTGTGAGCAATTTAAAAGAGCAGGATTTGAAATTTACTATATAGGAGAAAGTGAAATTTTTCATAAAGAATCCATGTCAATTGGAATAAAAAGTCCATTAAAAACCTATTATTTGACACGAAATAGACTTTTGTTTTTTAAAAGAAATTATTCTAAAATTGATTGCATCATATTCTCATTGTTTTTTTATTTGTTGGCTGTTCCAAAAACTACTTTATCATTACTTTTAAATCGCGAGACCGCCAATTTAAAAGCATTTTACAAGGGCATAATAGATTATAATAGAGGAAATTAAAAAAATGAGTCAAGGAATTTCACAGAAAATTAATGAAAAGATCAAAGACTTTCGGATACAAAATCCAGAAGCTAGTTTGTTTGGACTTTTTGGAAATTTGTTGACTGGGTTTTATCGAACTGTAATGGCGAAAGTTTATCTCCGAAAGGCAAATTCATTAGGTTCTTTAGTTTCGGTAAATGGAAAACCAATGTTTAGAAACAATGGTCAGGCTTATTTTGGAGATCAGGTTAGAGTTTGGTCAAATATCAATAGAGCTAAGATTTTAATAGGAAAAAAGGGAATTCTGCGAGTTGGAAAAAACTCTAGAATTAATGGTTGTCATATTGCAGTTCAAAATCAAGTTACCATAGGAAACAATGTAAGAATCGCCCCGTATGTTTTAATATTAGATAGTGATTTTCATAAAGTAGATGATCATTTTTCGGAAGAGGGTACAAATTCGCCCATCATTATACATGATAATGTTTGGATTGCTTCCAATTCTACCATACTTAAAGGAGTAGAAATTGGTGAAGGATCTGTAGTAGCTGCTGGATCTGTTGTGACTAAAAATGTGCCTCCTTATACAGTAGTAGCAGGTGTACCAGCCAAAGTTATTCGAAATCTAAAATAAATTTTATGAAAAACATTTTAAGAATTTCTTTATTTTTAATCTTGGGTTTGATTTTTCTAGCAGCACTATTTTATTGGTATAAAACTAAAGATTTAAGAAATATTACAGAAAAAGATAGAAAAGAAGCACCGTGGAGTTTCGCTAAATTACCTTCTGGGATTACTCATTATGAGTTAGTTGGAGCAGATACTGCATCTTTGGTTGTATTGCTTGGAGGCTGTGGTACAGGTGCTTTTATTTTTGATAGTAATATGCAAGCATTAACCAAAGAAGGATTTAAAGTTTTACGTTATGAATATTATGGAAGAGGATTATCGGATCATCCTAGAGATGTAGATTTTAATCATGACTATTATAATACTCAATTAAACGAATTACTGGATCACTTAAAATTGAATGATCCATTTCATTTAATGGGAGTTTCTATGGGAGGCAACATTGCAATTGATTACACAAGTAAGTTTGAAAATAAAGTAAAATCATTGATATTAGTAGGGCCAGCAGCTCTAGGAAACAAACCTAATTTTTTATTAAAAATACCAATAGTCAGCTCGTTTTTAATGGATATTTATTGGGCTCCAAGGACCGAAGCGCAGCAGATTTCAGAATATTACAATCCGGAAAAATTTATAAAAAAATATGAACAAGAAATGAAAAAAGAAATAGCAATCAAAAATTTTACCTATGCTATAAAATCCTCATGGCTTCATCTTTTAAATGTAAAAATGATACCTCAAATGAGAAAAATAGCTGTGAATAAAACTCCAGTTTTAATGCTTTGGGGTGATTCAGATCCTGTGATTCCAATCAAATTAAGCCGTTTTTACCTAGAAGCTAATCCACAAATTTTATTTGTACCAATCAAAAATTCTGGTCATATAGCCAACTACGAAAATCACAAAATGTGTAATAGCCTGTTAGGTAATTTTATGAGAAATTCAAATACTTACTAATGGGTATTTTTTTGGTTCACTAATAAATCTATTTTTGTATTATTCGTTAAAATTCTACTATGCTTAAACAATATGACTTGGTTGTAATAGGTACAGGTTTTGCCTCCACCTTCTTTTTAAAAAAATATCTTGAAAAATCTACAGTTAGCAAAAAAGTATTAGTGCTTGAACGAGGTCAATTTTTTTCTCATGCATCCAGATTAGATCAAATAAGAGGAAAAGATTTTGAACTAAAAAATAAGTTAGAAGATGTAAAGAAAAGCTTTATAAACAAGAATGATAAAAAAGATTGGCCATTTGACGTCAATTTTGGAGGAAGTTCTAATTGCTGGTGGGGATGTGTTCCAAGATTTATGCCTACCGATTTTAAATTGAAATCTTTATATGGTGTAGGTGCAGATTGGCCGATTACTTATGAAGATTTAGAATCTTATTACTCTGATGCAGAAGATATTATGGCAATTGCAGGCCCGGAAATTACTCCATTTCCAAAATCTAAAGCATATCCACAGCCTCCTCATCAATTGAATACGATTGATAAATTGTTGCAAGCGAAATATGGAAATCAATACATAAGCCAACCAGCAGCTAGAGCAAGCAGAAATGTTGGAAAAAGATCTGCATGCTGCACGAGCTATGTTTGTAATTTATGCCCAATAAACTCAAAATTCACAATAGAAAATACTTTAAAGGAGGTGTATGATGATCCAAGAGTTACAATTCAATATGGAGCAAAGGTTTATTCACTTTCAACGGAAGGGAATTCAATTAAGAAAATACTTTTTTCTTTGGATGGTAAAGATCAAGAAGTAGAAGGCGAAGTAGTTGCAATGGGAGCAAATTCTGTTTTTAATGCGCATATTTTGCTTAATTCTGGAGATAAAAACAAATTTACTGGATTAGGAATTTCTGAACAATTAGGTACTTATGCTTACATGTATTTTAAAGATTTAGATAATTTGGGTGGCGGCACAAGTCTTTCAGCAAATGGATATATGATGTACGACGGTGAACGAAGAAAAACGATGTCATCTTGTTTAATAGAAAACCATAATGAACCATTTATAAGAAATGAATTTGGAAAATGGAGACACATGGCAAAATTCAAATTTGTATTTGAAGACGTGCCCTCAGATGAAAATAAAATCCTATTAACCTCAGATCGATTTGTTCCAGAGATTGCTTATAAAAAACATACAGCTTATGTAGATAGAGCGATGGAAAACTTGGAAAAAGATATAGAAAAGTATTTTTCTTTTTTACCGATTGAGAAAATTGAATTAGATGGATACTTTCAACGGACAGAAGCTCATAATTTATCTACAACTAGAATGAGTAAAGATGAAAATTCTGGAGTAGTGGATAGCAATTTAATTCATCATCAATATAGAAATCTGTTTGTGTTAGGTGGAAGTGTATTTCCTGCTATATCTGCAGCCAATCCAAGTTTAACAATTTCAGCACTATCTTTAAGATCTGCTGACAAAAACTTTTAATAAAATGAAAAGAAAAACTTTTTTAAAAATACTAGGAGGTGTAGCTGCTTTAGGTGCAGTATCTTACATTGCAGTTCCATCTTTTGAAGAAATGCTTTTGAAAGTATTAAAAGCAGATACAAAAGGATTAAACATTGACGAAAAGGCATTTACTACCTATTTAGAAGATTATAAAAAAGAGAATCCTTTGCGTTTCAAATCTTCTAAACAACAATTTATACAAGCGAGTTATATTTTTGATTATCCATATGTGCCTAATCCTTACAAACATAAGTACCAGCAATTCAGAAGCTTATTGGTAGGTAATTTTTTATTATCAACAGATTTTTTTACGAATAAAATGGATCTTTCAAAAAAAATAAATTACGTTGGAGTTTATAATCCACATTTACGCCCTTGTGCAAATCCATTTTCTTATTTATATTATCCTGCTGCTTAATTGAGTAACTTTACTCAACCTACATGAACGAAGAACAGACCATTATACTTTGCGGAGGAGCTATTAATTTTCTTAACCTGACTATTAATACAAGCCATTCTCATGCAATGATTCCAGTAAATGGTAAACCTGTAATCGGCTGGATATTAGATGATTTACTGTCGAAAAGCATTGACAATATCATAATCATTCGTCGGGCTGGAGATGTTCAATTAGGAGAATTTCTAGATCGTGTATATCAAAGAAGATTAAAAATAAAGCAGGTAGCATTGGTCAATAATGGAACCATTATACAATCGTTAAAAGCAGGATTAGATAACAGCAATTCATCCAATAAAATTCAAGTCATCTTAGGAGATACTTTGGTTTGCGATTCTTTTGAAGGTGCTGCCAATTTTAGTTATGTAAGTGAAGTGGCCGATTCCCATAGATGGTGTATAGCTGAAATTAATGATGAAGGTAATATAGTTGGATATTTGGATAAAAAAGAAGGCTTGCCATCTCCAAACCGGGCTTTGTGCGGTTATTATCATTTTTCGGATATTGAATTTTTAAAAATTTGTACCCGAAAAGCTTTGCTGGACGGTAAAAAACAATTGAGCGATGTGTTGGAAAATTATGGTAAGAGATATTCAATAAAAGCTTTGAACGCAGAATATTGGTATGATTTCGGAAATATAGATAATCTAGTACTTTCTCGGCAGCGATTATTGCAAGGCAGATATTTTAATTCTTTAACTATAGATCCAACACTAAATACGATTTCAAAAGTAAGTTTGCTCAATGATAAATTGAGAAATGAATTGAATTGGTATTTGCTTTTGCCAGATAAACTTCGGGTTTTAAGTCCGAGAATTATCAATCAAAAACAAAATGAAGACAAAATTACCATTATTCAAGAGTATTATGGTTACCCAACCTTAGCAGAATTGTTTTTGTATTCTTCTTTTCATTTAGAAACTTGGACTTCCATTATCACTCGTTTATTAAATATTCATCTTGAATTTAAAAATTATAAAGGAGAATTAACTCGAGAAGAATTGTCAAACGTTTATAAAGATAAAACCCTTGATCGTTTGCAAGATTTAATTTCAATGGATTCCTACTGGGAGCAAATGTTGCAACTACCTTTTGTGACTTATAATGGTGAAGTATTTCAAAATCTAAATAAGATTTTACCACAAATAATTTTGAATGTGGACAAGATTATAGACAATGCAGAAGTTACCATTCTGCATGGGGATTTCTGTTTTTCAAATATACTTTTTGATATTAACTCTCAAATTTCTAGATTGATAGATCCCAGAGGTAGTTTCGGAAGAGTAGGTATTTATGGAGACCCAAGATATGATATTGCAAAGCTTAGACATAGCATTTGCAGTTTTTACGATTACATTGTTTCTGATCTTTTTTCTTTAAAAGAAAAATCAACAGGTGTTTTTGAAGCAGAGCTGTATACCTCTAAAACATCTGTTAAAGTAGGTCCAATATTCGATGACTTGGTTTCTAAAATAGGGTATGATATAGATGAAATCAGATTCATAGAAGGGCTTTTGTTTATTTCTATGTTGCCTTTGCATAAAGATAAGCCCGAAAGACAGAAAATGATGTTTCTTACTGGATTAAGAATTTTAAATAAACTATTTGTAAACGATAATAACAATCGGATAATTAAAGAATTAGCATGAGAATAATCATAGATCTAGATGGAACTATTTGTCATTTAAAACAAGAAGGCGAAACTTATGATATGCTTTTGCCGCATTCTGGCGCGTTAGAGAGATTGAAGGAATTGAAAAATGCAGGTCATTATATTATTATACAAACAGCCAGAAACATGGCAACATGCGATAGTAATTTAGGAAAAGTGATGAAAAATGTAGGAGCCATCACGTTAAATTGGTTAGAGAAACATCAAGTACCTTACGATGAAATATACTTTGGCAAACCCAATGGACATTTATATATTGATGATAGAGCTTTACGATTTAGTGATTGGGAAACCATTACAGAAAAATTAATTGAAACCATAGGAAAAGAAAAATGAACATTGTAATGCCCATGGCAGGTAGAGGATCTCGTTTCAATGGGAGCAATTATACTGCACCAAAACCTCTCATAAATGTATTAGATAAACCTATGTTTGTACATTCTTTAGCTAGTATAAATAATATTGAATTTGATCAATTGATAATTGTAGCCCTTAAGGAACATGATAATAATTTTAATCTTAATGGACTGATAAAAAAACACTTAGGAGGAAAGAAAGTAGAGTTGATTTTAATAAACGAAGTTACAGAAGGTCAACTCTGCACGATTCTAAAAGCGAGAGAATTAATGGATTTAGAAAAATCATTATTAATTACAAGTTCTGATACAATTGTGATTTCAAATATTGGTAATGAGATAATAAACCGAGCGAAAAATTGTGTAGGAATTATTTCTGTAGCAGATATGCCTGGTGAGCAGTGGAGTTTTGCTAAAACAGATAAAAACGGAAAAGTAATTGAAGTGACAGAAAAAGTTAAAATTTCTAATCATGCAAGCACTGGATTATATTATTTCAGCAATACAAGAGAATTTTTAAGCTATGCAGATAAAATTATTGCTGATAAAGAAAAAACCAAAGGAGAATATTACGTAATGCCAGTTTATAGTCATTACATTCAAGATAAAAAAGAAATTAGTATTAGTATAGCCAAAGAAATGTGGGATATGGGAACACCAGATGCACTTTCCAATTACTTATCAACTATAAGTTCAGGGAATAATTAAAAAGTTTTAAATGAATAATACAGCAATTTTAAAACAGCAATTAATCAGATATATAATTATCGGGGCTGGCGCTACGATCATTAATTATACGATTTTTTTCTCTTTGACAAAATTTGCATCTGTAAATTATTTATTAGCCCATACGATAGCATTTATCACCAGTGTGCTTGTTGGCTATACGTTTAATAAAAATTGGACTTACCAATCTTCTTCGGAATCCAAAAAAGATGTAGTTAAATATTATTTAGTTTACCTCTTTTCATTAACTCTTGGATTAATTTTATTGAAATTCTTGGTATCAGTAGCTCATTTAGATTCTGCAATAGCAAAAATCCTTGAAATAGGAGTTACAGCATCTACCAACTTTTTGGGAATTAAAGTTTTGGTTTTTGAAGATAAAAAATTTATGAAAAAACTATATGTTAAAAGTCAGCATTTGAAATTCTTTACAATCGGATTTATTCTTTTAATTTCTTCCATACCTCTTTTGTTTAATCTTCCTTTTAGAGATAATTTATTTTTAACATGGGAAGGAACTTACCGCCTAAGCATAGGTCAAATTCCTTATAAAGATTTTACGATGCCAATTGGATATGGCTTTTTTATTATTCCATTATTTTTTTTTAAACTATTTGGACCCGTATTATTATCTTTATTGTATGCACAGGTTTTCATAAATATCATTTTATTATTTGTTTTAGGACAAATTCTAAGATTGTTGAAAGTATCCGAAATGGCCATTTTCTTCGGAACACTTGTATTCGGCCTTTCTTACACCTTTATCTTTTTTTGGCCATGGTACAATCATACTGCCTTTTTCTTTGAGATGGTCGGTTTGCTTTTTGTATTAAAAATGATTTTCTCCGAAGATTTTAAGATCAACGGGCTTTTGTGGAGTATTCCTGCAGGTTTATTTATTTTTTTATCCCTATTTACTAAACAAGATTACGGTGGTTTAGCTTTCGTTTTCGCTTCTTTTTTATTGGTTCTTGATGCCATAACTTCTAAAAGATGGAAGCCATTGCTTGCTTTTTTTATTAGCTATATAGTGTTTGCCATTATATTTATTGGCCCATTATTATCTTATGATTTTGGATATTGGTTCAATCATGGTCAGCCTCCACATAGTTCCAGATTGAGTTTGTTTGATTTTATTGCGGAGTTCTTTGCAGGATCTTGGTCAGAAAAAGTGTATCTATTGATGATAACTTTATTAGTTTTCTATCGATTTAAATCCATTAAAGATTTTTTACAGAACAAAAACCATTTATATCTCTTTCTGCTGACTTTGGGAATGATTGTTCAAACTTTACTAACAAAAGTTACCAGCCGACTTCCTTCCGAAACAACCACTTATTTTCATGCATTTGTTGTCGCTTATTTATTCAGCGAAATAGGATTTGTAGAAAAACTTAGAAATCCGATCCGTTTTTTTACAGCATTAGGTTTGGTTATAGTTTGGTGGAGTTCGGTGTATTGGGATTATGCAAATAGAATAATCAAACCAATAAAAAAATCTGAAATTCAGATTGTTAAAACAGAGATTAATACGAAAAAGAATTTAGTTTGGAAAACCTCCAATTACAAATCATTTAAAAAAATCACTTTACCAAATGCAACAATCTCTGGAATGGATAGCGTGAAAATTTTATATGATTTATTAGAATCAAAAAAACCAATCGTTTTAAATATGTCTGAGCTTACACCACTAGCAGTGGAATTGGGTTATGAACCTATTAGAAATTTACCTCTATGGTATCATTTAAATGTTGGAATATTCAGATCTCAAGTAGACACAATTTCTTCAAATATTCGAAATCAAACGTATGACTTAGTTTTATTTGAATTTGTTCCAGGTTTAGATAATTTTTATCCTTTCGAGCTAAGAGATAGTTTGAAAAAATATTATGCAAATCCTTTAGTTTTTCCAGCACCTAGAAAAGATGGAAAATCTATAATAGAAGTTTTTATAAAGAAATCATAAACACATTTATTTCTATTTCATAGATTATATTTGACACATGCTGCTACCTAAAAATTATTTATCGATAATTATACCTTGCTACAATGAGGTGGAAAATATTCCATTAATACTCTCAAAATTTACCGAAATCCTTAATGGTTTAGATTTCGTTGAACTAGTAATTGTAAATAATGGCTCAACAGACAACTCAAAAGAGGTTTTCGCAAAATCTTTAGAAGCCTTAAATGATAAGCGATTTAGTGTCGTAGATGTTCCTGTAAACCAGGGTTATGGATACGGAATTTTGTATGGTCTCTCACAAGCAAAAGGTGATATTCTCGCATGGACTCATGCCGATATGCAGACAGATCCTCAAGATGTAATTACAGCTTATCGAGTATTTCTCCAACATAATGATGCACATCTTTTTGTGAAAGGAAGAAGAAGAGAAAGAAAAAATGTAGCTGCATTTTTCTCTTGGGCTATGCAAGTGATATCTTCCCTTGCTTTAAAATCTCCTTTAGATGATATCAACGCTCAACCGAAACTTTTTAGCAGAAATTTTTATGAAAAATATTTGGTCACAGAAGAAGCACCAAAAGATTTTTCTTTAGATTTATACGCACTTTACAAAGCAGAAAAATTCGAAAAAATTTATAACATTCCTGTTATAGTGAGCAAAAGATTACACGGTGAAGCAAAAGGAGGAGGAAGTGTTAAAACTAAAATTAAACTGATTATCAGGACGTTCACTTATATTTTTAAGTTAAAGCGATCATTGAAGATTTAAAATTGGATTATTGGTATAGTGATTGCTAACTTGGGCATTTTATAAGAGTTTGTTTTTCATTCTTCGAAATAAAAATCTTTTTTTAACATCATCTGCAACAAGTTCTTTTCATTTTATTATATATTTACCTCTGAAATAATCCAATTCTCAATGCCTCAATTTTTTCGTTTAAAAACCTTCAAGTATATCTTTCTAATTTTCTTATTTTCTTTATTAATTTCAGAAAAAAGTAATGCTCAAAACTGCAATTGCGCAGTCACTATCCCATTAACACAATTAACTTTTGATGGATTAGTCACAAAAGTAAACGCTGGTCAAACCATTTGTTTAGCTGCTGGTACAAGAAGTTTCCTTACCATAAGAAATTTAAAAGGAGATTCCTTAAATCCAATTATTATAAAGAATTGTGGAGGACAAACCTATATTAATAGCACAAACGGGTATGGAATTCAAGTGATTAATTCAAAATATTTTAAAATCACCGGAACAGGAAGTGCAGATACCTATGGAATTAAAATAAATCTTAACAACCAAGGATCGCAAGGATTAACTTTACATAGTTTATCAACAAATTTTGAAATAGATCACCTTGAAATTTATAACAGTGGTTTTGCTGGCATTATGGCAAAAACAGATCCTACTTGCACTGGAGTTGGAAACCGCGGAAATTTCACTATGTATGATGTAAAGTTTCATGATAATTACATCCATCATACAGGGGGAGAAGGTTTTTACATAGGTTTTTCTTTTCCAGCAGGTTATAGCAATAGTTCTAAATGTAAAGGAACAGTACTTTATCCACATGAAATTGTAGGGTGTAAAGTTTATAATAATAAAACTGAATATACCTCAGCAGATGGAATTCAAGTAACTGGTGTGACAAGTGGTTTTGAGTTGTACAATAACAAAATACTTCATTATGGTCAAAGCCCGTTTGGTAATTTCCAAAATTCTGGAATTTCTATAGGACCTGTAACTAAAGGGCCTATTTATAATAATTTAATAAAAGATGGATCAGGTAATGGAATCACACTTGTTTCTGGTTCCGGAGATAATTTAATCTATAATAATTTAATTATAAATGCTGGCGCAATCGGCATTTTTGTAGATGAAAGACCACCAATTGCTTTTGGTGCTGGTTACAGAATTATAAATAATACCATCATCAATTCAATTAATGATGGTATAAGACTTTATTCCGATTTAGTTGCGATGAATCATGTTAAAAATAATGCAATCATTAATCCAGCAACTGGGAAGTTTGTAATAAAATTAAATAATAAAGTAAAAGTTACTGAGCAGAATAATTATTATACAATGGATATTACTCAAGCAAAATTATCCAATGTGAATTCTGGAGATTATACCTTAAAGGTTGGATCGCCATTGATTGATGCTGGCCAAAACGTAAGTAGTTATGGAATAACAAAAGATTTTAATGGGCAGTCAAGACCTGTTGGAACTAGCTATGATATAGGTGCTTATGAATATCAATTAAGTACTGGAAATTCTGCACCTATTAGTGATGCTGGTGCAAATCAGTCAAGTACATTCCCTCAACTAAAACCTCTGATATTGTTGGGAAATGGAACTGATGTAAATGGAAGTATTGCAAGTTGGAATTGGACAAAGCAAACAAACCTTTCAGCAACAATGACAGGAAACACCACAAAAAACTTGACTTTAACTAATTTGCAAATAGGAATTTACATTTTCAGATTAACATGTACAGATAATACAGGTTTAACTGGTTATGATGAAGTAACAGTTACAGTTTCAGCAACTTCCAATATTCTTCCTATTGTTTCTATGACAAATTCTGCTACTACTGGAAGTTTGTTATTAAACGCTATATTAACATTAAATGCTGAAGCTAGCGATGCGGACGGTAGTATTGCAAAAGTTGCTTTTATGAATGGAAACACAAAATTGGGTGAAGATTTCACTAGACCTTTTAGTATTACGGTAAATAATTTGGCTGCAGGAGTCCATCAATTGAATGCCATTGCTACTGATAATTTAGGGGGAACTAAGACTTCTCCTTTTCAAACAATCACTATTTTGCCGGGAACAAGCTGTGCAGGAAGTGGAACTGTTTTAAGAGAACAATGGAACAATCTTTTAGGCAATACTCTTAATGGATTAGATTTAAATGATTTAATTCCAAATTCTTCAACTCAAATTAATGAAATAAGTCAAATTTCTAATTTAGGAAATAATTACGCGAGTCGAATAAGAGGATATGTTTGTCCTCCTTTAAGTGGAAACTATACATTTTATATTGCTGGAGATGATGATTGTGAATTATGGTTAAGTACCGATAATAGTACAAACAATAAAAGAAAAATTGCTTCTATATCTGGATGGACTAATGTAGGAGATTACACAAAATATTCTTCTCAACAATCGTCTACTATTTCTCTTCTAGCAGGAAATTCTTATTACCTAGAAGTTATCCAAAAAGAAGGTTCAGGAAACGATCATGTTTCTGTAGGTTGGAAACTACCCGAGGGAACATTAGAACGCCCGATAAAAAGCAATAGAATTTCTGCTTACATTAATCAAGTGCCAACGGCATCAGTTGCTACATTTGTTTCTATTATTTTACCTAATAATAGTATAGCCTTGCAATCTACTAGCTTTGATAATGATGGAAGTATAAAAACCTATAATTGGACAAAAATACTGGGTGGTGGAATCATAAATGGAAGTTCTTCATCAATGACTTTACAATTAACAAACTTACCAGTAGGCGAAAATATTTACCGATTAACAGTAAAAGATAATAGCGGAGCAGAGAGTTTTGTAGACAGTAAAATAATGGTGAAAGCGGCAAATATTGCTCCTCAGTCAAATGCAGGAGTAGATCAAGTTTTAATATTGCCTGTAAATTCAGTTACCTTAAACGGATCTGGAAGCGACCAAGATGGAACAATTGTGGAATATTTATGGACTCAGACAAGCGGTGTTCCAGCTACTATGAATAATGTTTATTCGCCAAATTTAAGATTGTCTAACTTAACAAAAGGCAATTATACTTTTCGTTTAAAAACAACAGATAATGAAGGATTAACCAATACTAATGAAGCTATGGTTTTAGTCCAATTGAATAAAGTAATCGTTTATCGTATAAATTCTGGAGGGCCATTGTTGAGAGCTTTGCCTATGGATTGGGCATCTGACAATGCAGCTCAAAGTTCAGAACATTTAGTTTCTAATACTTCTAATGAGTTTAATAGAGTAAAATTTCCAGTTGTTTCAACCATTTCTACCGTACCAGACGATGTTTTTTCTGATTTTCGTTTTGATAGCCCATCTTTTGGATCATTAGGATATTCGCTTCCTGTAAGTAATGGCGATTATGAAGTGAAACTATATTTTGCAGAAAATAATAGCAATCCTATTCCAAGAACTAGAGTTTTTGATGTATTAATTGAAGGAAATGTTGAATTAGATGATTTGAATATTTTTGCCGAAGCAGGATTAAATTCTGTCGAAAAAATAATAAAAACTACAGTGAGTGATGGCCAATTAGACATTGATTTTGGACAAGTTACTTTCAACCCATTGATAAGTGGAATAGAAATAGTAGCAGTAGGTGGCACTTTATTAGAAGGAAGATTTGCATCTTCCACTACCTCTGTCTTAAAAGAAATTTCTAAAAAAGCATTAAATATTATAATTTATCCAAATCCATATTTGGAAGAATTCACCGTAGAAGTGACCGCAAAGCCAGATTCTTATTTAATCATTGAAATGTTTGATTTGCTTGGAAAGAAAATTTTATCTGAAACCAGAACCACTACAGAAGCTATAGAAAAAATAATTTTAAATACTTCCAATTTAAATTTGAAATATGGAGTCTATCTTGTTAAAATTGCAACCAGCGATTTTGCGACCCAAACTTTCAAATTAGTAAAGCAATAAATTAATATTGCGTAACTAAAAAGATTGATTTTGCGTATTAATTGCTTTAAAAAAAATTAAATCTCTTAATCTCAAAAAGGTAGAATGCTTTTCAATTCTTATATTTTTTTTATTTTTCTGGCAGTCGTTTTACCAATTTATTATCTACTCCCAAAAAATTTAAAAAAAATTCACCTCGTTTTAGCTAGTTATCTCTTTTATGGTTATTGGGACTGGCGTTTCTGTTTGCTTCTTGCTTTTTCTACTGTTTTAGATTATTTCGTTGGTTTAATTATTTTCGAAACAAAGGATGAAAAGAAAAGAAAGTTTTTTTTCACCTTAAGTATTTGTATAAATCTTGCGTTCCTAGGTTTCTTTAAATACTTCAATTTTTTTATTGATAGTTTCAAAGACCTAGCAGGCGGATTCGGCCAGAATTTAGATTTCCTACATCTTAATGTGGTTTTACCAATTGGAATTTCATTTTATACCTTCCAATCTATGTCTTATGCAATTGATATTTACCGAAGAAAATTAAATCCCACTCGATCTTTTGTTGATTATTCCTTGTTTGTTTGTTTTTTTCCGCAATTGGTTGCAGGGCCTATACAGCGAGCCACAGATTTATTACCTCAAATTATTGATCTCAAAAAACCAACTCGATTGCAAATAGAACAAGGTATTGTACTTATCATCACTGGTTTATTTAAGAAAGTAATGATCGGCGATACAACCGGAAGAATTGTAGATCAGATCTTTGGTAATCAAACTTTATATTCTTCTGGAGAATTGTTAATGGCTTTGGTTTTATTTTCTATTCAGATTTATGCAGATTTTTCAGGATATAGTAGCATTGCCAGGGGAACTTCAAAATTGCTAGGAGTAGAGCTAATTAAAAATTTCAATCAACCTTATTTATCAGCAAATATTACTGAATTTTGGAGAAGGTGGCATATTAGTCTTTCTACTTGGTTACGAGATTATCTGTATATTTCCCTAGGTGGAAATAGAAAAGGAAATGTAAGGACGTATGTAAACTTATTCATAACTATGCTTTTAGGGGGACTTTGGCATGGAGCCAACTGGACTTTTTTGGTCTGGGGTGCTTTGCACGGCATTTATTTAGCCATTCATAAATCTATGACCGAGAAAGAGAAAATTTCAGATCATTTTATTTATAAAAATATTCCGAAAACTATTATCTATGGTTTCAAAATACTTGGAACCTATCTTTTGGTTTTATTTGCTTGGCTGTTTTTTAGAGTTAGAAACTTTTCAGAAGCTACTTATTTTCTCACCAAAATGATTCATTGGGAATCTGGTGAATATTTCCCTCGCTTGGCAGGAATTGCAGGTTCCTTTATGGCCTTAATATTAATTTACGATGGATTAGAATATTATACCAAAAGTCATACTTTCTTGCTTAGGCTTAGACCAAAAGCAGCTGTTGTTGGAATATTAACCGTTTTATTTGTTGTTGTTATGTTTTACATTTTTCAAGCAGAACCATTGCCTTTTATTTATTTTCAATTTTAATCAATAAAATATGAAAATAATTAAAAGCATATTTTTCTTTTTATTAGCAGCAGTAGTTACTCTTGCGTTAATCGAAATATATTTGCGCAAGACTGAAATTCTTACAACTATTGTAGAAATTGACCCAATAATTGGAGAAAAATTTATTCCAGGCAAAAAGCAAACCCTAGTAAATGAAGGGTTTTACATTGGCTCTATCAATAAATTTGGCTACATAGGGCCAGAATATCCTCCTCGAAAAACTTCTTCTAATGATTTTCGGATTACTATTTTAGGAGATTCTTACGTTGCAGGAGTTGAACTTTTTGATAAATCTCATTTTAGATCGATCCTTGAGCAAAGTTTAAAGTATCAGACTAAAAAAAATATAGAAGTTATGAATTTTGGGAAAGATGGTTTAGCTCTTTCAGGTTTGTTTGCATACAGAAATAATTTTGTTAATAAATTTGACCAAGATTTAACGCTTATTTTTGTGAACTACCGAGATTTTGTAGCTAAGGAGCGTTTTTTCATTCCTAATTACGAACTTCAAAATAAAAAATTGGTGATGGTTTCAGAATTCAAAAATTCTGAAAAATATAATTCTTATCAAAAACTATCTTGGCTAAATCAATATTCTTTAGTTTTTCTTTTTTATAAATGCATGAATTTGAAAAGTAGAGCGTGGAAAATTATTTTTGATAAATTTTATACTGGTGGTGAGGATTTTAAGAAAAAATATGAAGTAGAAACCACTCAAACATTTGGATTTTCTGCCGTTTCTAAAGCTATTATTGATAGTTTAGCAAAAGATCCAAAAGTGATGTTGGTTTTAAAAGGTTCATTCCCAGATTCTGTAAAAAGCTACATACAAAGCACAGGTATCAAAACTATAGATATAAATATACCATTAGATTCCATGATAAAAGCAGGAAGTGACCCTAATTATTGGAAAGTATCCAAACGAAGCGGACATTGGAATCATGATGCACATATGGCAATTGGAAATTATCTTTCTGCTAAAACTATTAATCTTATTAAATAATCAGATCTGCCGATAAACTTTTATGGTTTTTAACAGTGTTACCTTTTTAATATTTATTTCTATTTTTCTTCCCATTTATTTCCTGTTAAGAGGAAATAGTAGATTAGTTTTTACCTTCCTTGCCAGTTATTTATTTTACGGTTGGTGGGATTGGAGATTTTTAGGATTAATAGCCTTTGCTACTTGCGTAGACTTCTTTTTAGGAAATTCACTAGAGAAAGAGCAAGACGATAAAAAGCGAAAGTGGTATATCGTATTTAGTATGGTTTTAAACTTAACCTTACTGAGTTTTTTTAAATACTTTAATTTCTTTTCAGATTCATTCTATCAACTTTTTAGTTCTATTGGCTTTGATGTTTCTCCTTTGACATTGCGTATTATATTACCAATAGGAATATCTTTTTATACGTTTCAATCCATGAGTTACACCATCGATATTTATCGAAGGGATATACATGCAGAAAAGAATTTTTTACGTTTCGCTACTTTCATTTCCTTTTTTCCACAGTTAGTAGCTGGGCCAATAGTAAGAGCAAGAGATTTTTTACCCCAATTCAAAAATGATCATAATCTAAATCCAGATCGTATTATTTTGGGCTTTGGGCAAATAGTAATTGGTTTTTTTAAAAAAATTGTTGTTGCAGATTCCTTAGCTCCTGTTGTTGATCAAATATTTTCTTCACCGGCCAATTTTACCTCCTTCAACTTAATAATTGGTGTTGTATTCTATTCATTTCAAATTTACTGCGACTTCAGTGGTTATTCTGATATTGCCATCGGTTTAGCAAGAGTTTTGGGTTTTGATTTCCCTCGAAACTTTAATCTTCCTTATTTCTCTAAAAGTTTTAGGGAATTTTGGTCAAGATGGCATATTTCTCTTTCAAGTTGGTTGCGTGATTATTTATATATTCCATTGGGAGGAAATAGAAGAGGTAAACTATTCACGTATAGAAATCTAATGCTAACCATGCTAATAGGCGGATTATGGCATGGAGCAAATTGGACATTCATTTTCTGGGGTTTTTTGCATGGGTTTTACCAAATTGCTGAACGACTTACGGGTCCCCTTTATGGGAAAATTGTAGATTTTTTACGAATTCCGAAATTTATTTCAGACGGAATTTTAATCCTCACAGTCTACATCCTTACTTGTGTAGCTTGGATTTATTTTAGAGCTACTTCATTTGCCGATGCTTCTACAATTATTAATAATATTTTAGTACTTGATAATTTTAATTTAAGCAGTTTGGTAAATATTACTTGGATAGGAAAAGGTGCATTTTTAATATCTTTATTATTGATTGCAGAAATAATAAGTACCAAAATAGATTTTGCAGATTTAATGCTTAAATCCCCAATTTTCAGGGTCACATCTTGTACTGTTATTATTCTTTCAATTGCTCTATTAGGTGCATTTGCAGATTCACAATTTATTTATTTTCAATTCTAAATATGAGAAAGTATATATGGATTCCTGTACTTTTTTTAGTAGTATTTATTAGTGACAGAGTCGGAGGTTTATTACTCAATAAACTCTTGTTAAAAAGTAATTTTAGATATTCTAAATTATATAATGATAAAGCTCAAAGCGATATTTTATTTATTGGAAACTCCAGAGGACTAGTCTTTTATAAGCCATTTGTAGACTCGGCTATAACTTCATCTTCTTTTAATTTTAGTTATAATGGATTGCCATTAAATTTGGGTAAAGTACTATTATTTGATTATTTAAAAAAATACAATAAACCTAAAAAAATTATTTTAGAAATAAGTATGTACGGGGCAGATAAAGAATTAACTAATAACATGAAAATGTTTATGGATTTATCTCCTGGTATTGATTCATTAATAAAAAATGTTTCTCCTAAAACGTCTAATTATTGTGCTGTAAGTCACCTATATAGATATAACGGTGAAGTGTTTGAAAGATCCATGTTTTATTTAAATAAATCAGACGATACATGGATTTTACAAAAGAAAATAAGCCAACGTGCGATAGATAAAATTCAAAATTTAAAGCCAGTAACTCTTGCATACGATGATAATTATCTGGAGAATTTAACAATAATTAGTACCTACTGTAAAAAGAATTCAATTGAATTAATTCTAATTATAAACCCTTATTTTCCAGAATACGCAAGCAATTTTAAAAACTTATCTACTTGGATATCAGGTATTGAAACTGCAAGTGGATATAAAGTACATGATTACTCAAATGCAATAAAAGATCAATCATTTTTTGCTGATTATTATCACTTAAACAAAAACGGTAGTAAGGTATTTATAAATTTATTATATAAGGACGGTATTATTAATTAATTTTTAATAATAGTTTTATGTAATTAAATAAATTTAAATTTAAAGAAACATTACTGAGTTTGTCGCCGTAGAATGGTCTATAATTTTTCCATATACGATGCATAAAACTCTGAATGATGCTCAAAGAAAAATTACCCTCTCCATTTTAATTTTAGTATTTGTTCTTCAGTTTTTACCTCATAAAACTTTTTCAGCTCCACCTGCTCAATTTACTATCGGCCTTACAACTAGGCAATTTGATGCTAAAAATGTTCCAGCAGGATCCATTATTTTAATCGCAGGTGGTACAAGAGATTTTTTAGGAATAAGTAATATGAATGGTACTGTTAGTCAGCCTATTATTATAAAAAGTTCCGGTTCTCGAGTTATTATTAATACTGCTTATGGTTATGGAATGAGAGTTCAAAATTCTAAACATTTTATTATTGATGGTAAGCAAGGTCCTTTAGAATACAATATTTATATCAACAAATTAAATAAAGGGCAAGGAATATCTTTAGAAGCCAGAAGCTCAGATTTTATAGTTAGAGGATTAGAAATTGCTTCTGCAGGATTTGCAGGTATTATGGCAAAGTCCGATCCTTATTGCAGTACTTCTACTAGACAAACTGTTACTGCAGAAAATTTTATTATGGAAAATTGTGTTTTTGAATATAATTATATTCACGATACTGGAGATGGAGAAGGAATGTATATAGGATATACTTTTCCGATTAAAACTTTAAGCCCTTGTGGTACAGTAGTAAACTCTCATCGTTGTAGAAACATTACTGTTCAATATAATTTAGTAGAACGAACCGGTGCAGACGCATTGCAAGTTTCTCAATGTACATCTGGCTTGTTAATTCAAAATAATAGAGTATTAAATTATGGAATAAGCCCATTTGGAAATTTTCAAAATAGTGGTCTATCCATCGGAGCAGGTAATTATGGAATTATAAGAAATAATTTTATACTAACTAGTAGTATTGGGGGAAATGGAATATCCATTATCGGATCGGATGATTTAGATATACTAAACAATTGTATCATTCACAAAGCTGGAATGGGAATTTATGCAGATGAGCAAAGCGGAAGATATCCTGCTACTCCAAACGGAAAGGGAATGTTTATTGATAATAATACGATAATTGGATTAACCGGATGCATTACCGATGGAATACATTTAAGAACTCAATTAGTTAATAATACCTTAAGAAATAATGTAATAGTAAACCCAGCATCAAAATATATTCTTAAATATACTCCTGATGTTGTAATTATAGAAAACACAAACAAAAAAACGCTAAATACAAGTACCTTAGGATTTAATAATGTTGAAACATACGATTATACGCTTACTCCCAATTCAATTCTTATTAATACTGGAAGTATTATAAATACAACTAATGTAGATTTTAAAGGATTACCTCGTCCATCTGGAAGTACTTATGATATAGGAGCTTATGAATTTCAATTAAATACAGGAAACGCAAATCCTATAACTACAGCAGGCTTAGATCAAATCATTACATTTCCTCAAATTACAAGTTTACAATTGTCTGGAAATGCAACCGATATAGATGGTACTATTGTTAATTGGAATTGGACAAATGAAAGTAGTTTATCAGCTACAATTGCAGGAGCATCAACTAAAAATTTAATATTAACTAATTTACAAATTGGTGTTTATACTTTTAGATTAACCTGTACAGATAATTTAGGAGCATCAAGTTTCGATGAAGTAAATGTCACGGTAAATGGAGCTAACATTTTACCAAATGTATCCATGATTACATCTGCAAGCACTGGATCTTTATTAATAAATTCTATTCTTACACTTACTGCAGAGGCTACAGATGCAGATGGAACTATAAGTAAAGTGACTTTTATGAACGGAGCCACTAAACTCGGAGACGATTTTACAAGCCCTTACTCTATTTCAGTTAATAATTTGGCTTCTGGAGTTCATCAATTGGTTGCAATAGCTACAGATAATAAAGGAGGGGAACGTATTTCAAGTTCTCGTCAAATAATAATTTTATCAGGATCAAGTTGCATTGGAAGCGGAACTATTCTTAGGGAGCAATGGAACAATCTTTCAGGCACTACATTGGTAGGATTAAATTTAAATAACATGATACCTAGTTCAACCAATGCACTTAATGAACTTGGAATTACAACTAATGTTGGAGACAACTATGCTAGTAGGTTAAGAGGGTATATTTGCCCTCCATTGAGTGGAAATTATACATTTTGGATCGCAGGGGATGATTATTGTGAACTATGGTTAAGTACTGATATTTCTTCTGGAAATAAGGTAAAAATCGCCCACATTGATGGATTTACCAACGTAGGAGAATATAACAAATATGCATCCCAGCAATCTATTAACATTTCTTTAGTAGCTGGACAATCCTATTATATAGAGATACTTCAAAAAGAAGCATTTGGAGAAGATCATGTTTCAATAGGTTGGAGACTTCCAGAAGGTACTTTAGAACGCCCAATTAGTAGTAATAGAATTTCAGCTTATGTAAATCAATTACCTACAGCATCTGCTGGAAGCAATATAACATTGACTTTACCTGAAAATACAGCCACTTTACTCTCTTCTAGCTATGATGTTGATGGAAGCATTTTAAATTTTACTTGGAGTTCTATTTCAGGTGGTGGAACAATCATTGGCGGAACTTCCTCCAATTCATTACAACTAACAAATCTTCCGGTTGGAGTTCATACTTACCGCTTACAGGTTCAAGATAACAGTGGAGCTTATAGTTTTGCTAACAAAACAATTACCGTTTTACCAGCGAATATGATACCTCAATCATATGCAGGTATCGACCAGACTTTAACTTTACCATTGAATACTATAATTTTAAATGGAGCTGGTACAGACCAAGACGGAACTATTGTGGATTATCTATGGACGCAAGTAAGTGGTACCACAGCTACTATGCAAAATGTTTACACACCTAATTTATTGCTAACAAATTTGGTAGTTGGTAGCCATATTTTTAGACTAATGGCAATGGACAATACTGGGGCAGTAAATTTTGATGAAGCCGTAGTAACGGTTTTGCCAGGAATTAAAACAGTAATTTATAGAGTAAATTGCGGAGGTCCTCAACTTTCTGATTTACCTATAAGTTGGTCAGCAGATAATAACTCAAACTCTTCTGTAAACTTAGATCCTCAAGTATCGAGTAATGTAAGTATTTCTAAAGATTTTTCAGGTCTTAACAGTACAGGAGCAATTAATGATATATTTACAGATTTCAGATACGAAGATTTTGGAAAGAATTTAAAATATAATTTTCCTGTAAATAATGGAGATTTTGAAATAAGATTGTTTTTTGCAGAAAATATTGGCTCTATTACATCAAGATCTAGAGCAAGACTTTTCGATGTTCAATTAGAAGAACAATTAATGATTGAGAATTTGGATATATACGATGAAGCTGGAAATGATGCACTTGAGAAATCATTTACTTTAACTATTACTGATGGTGTAATAAATCTAGAGCTTATTACTAAAAAGAATTTTCCCTCCATAAGTGGAATAGAAATAAGTTCAATCTCTGGAATAATTGGAAATAAAATTATACATAATAATATAACAAATACTTCCACTTTATTGAAAATAGATGGTAGTACAAATACTATTAATGTTTATCCTAATCCTTTTAATAATAAATTAAATATTGAGTTTGAAGATGCTGGAACAGAAAACATAGTATTTCAATTGTTTGATTTAAGTGGTAGAAAACTAATTGAAAACACGGTTAATTTTCAAGGACAAAATAATACAGAACTTGATTTTTCCGATAAAAATTTAACGGCTGGTGTTTATTTTATTAAAGCAATTCAAGGTGATAAAGTGTTTACTCAAAAAGTAATTAAGAATTAATTAAAAAAATTAAATAAAAACTTATTTATTTAAAAGTCTGATATAATTATATCAGACTTTTTTTTTGCACAATGGCAACCATTTATATAATGAAAATTACAGTTCTTAAAGTTCTGTAAAACAGTATTTTAGAACATCAATAAATGGTGTATCTATTTTATTACATTTGATTAATTGAAGAATTTAATTAAATATTAAAAGAATAAAATTTTATACCTTAAAAATGCCTACGTAAAACTACGTAGACAAAATACGATATATATGGTATTGTCAAAAAAATGCTTTTAAGCTACTTTTGATAAGATTCAAGAACTAAATAAATTTAAATTGAATCATATAATTTAAACTTTAAAAAATAATATTTAAAACTATGGAAAAATTAAAAAAAAGCCTTTCTGAAAAATCAAAAACTTCTGAAAGTCTTTGCGCTAGTTCGAAAGAGTCTTCGACTCGATCGGCTCTGCGAATCCAGTTTTTAAATACGCTATCTCAAAGCAACAGATTTAATTCAATTTTTTTAACAAAACATGTTATGAACAATTTTACATTAGGATTTACAAACTCATTAAAGAGGTCAATTGGAATTTCTTTAATTGCTTTAATGTTTCTTATTAGTGCATTTGATGAGGTGTCTGCACAAGGGTATGTCCCTTTTACCTACACTCCACGTTTAAATTGGAATACATCAGCATACAAATCTTTCACCTTTACAAGTTCAACTTCTGGAGTTGGATCTATGAATTTAAGAATTAAATATCCTAAGAATTATGATTCTGCAGCTGTAAGTACAGAAAAATTTCCAATGATTGTTTTCTTACATGGAAAGGGTGAAGCTGGTGATGATAATGATTATCATTTAATACATGGCGGTCAACAACATTTAAATGCAGTGAACAACGGTAAGTTTAATGGATTTCTATTATATCCACAACATGAATTTCAATTTTGGACAGATGGAACTGATGGAAATAGCTCTTTTATGTCTCCTCCAATTCAAAAAGTAATTGATATGATCGACTTTTTAATCACTCGTTATAGAATAGATCCAAACAGAATTACTGTTCATGGTTTATCAATGGGAGGTGCAGCTTCATGGTATATAGCTAACAAACGTCCAGATTTATTCGCTTCTATATTACCAATGTCAAATGGTGGACTACCAACTCAAATTCCTAATTTAGTTAATACAAACATTTGGTTATTCCAAGGAGATAGAGATGTCAATCCTGAACCACAAGCTGCTCGACTACAAAGAGATAGAATTATCGCTGCTGGTGGGTATATTAGATATACAGAATACGCAAATGTTGGACACGGAACTTGGAATATTGCTTATGCAGAGCCAGATTTTTTCTCTTGGATTACAGCTCAATCGCAATTAAATATTCATGTTTTCGGAGAAGATCCTACCTTTTGCTTAGGCGGAAGTTTAAGATTAGGTGTTGTTCAAGGATTATTTCAATACGAATGGTCAAATGGCATAACTACGAATGTAAACACAGTTACAACTCCTGGTTCATATTCAGTAAGATTTAAAAGAAAATCTACATCAGATTGGTCAAATTGGTCTGTTCCGGTTGTGGTAGGGTATAGAATGGTGACTTCTGCAGTTACAATTTCGGCAAATAGATCTACCGCAATGCCATTAACTGGTAGTAATGTTACATTAAGTGCTCCTGAAGGATTTTCTTATCTATGGTCAAATAACTCTACTGCAAGAAGTATACAAATTTCAACTCCTGGTATATTTTCAGTTAGAGTTAATCAAGCTGGCAGATGTATAAGTAATGTATCAGAATTAGTCCACGTTACAAGAGGTCCAGCTACAAGTCCAATGGTGTCTGCATCAAACGTTAATGCGACTGTATTATCTCCAACTGCTATTGACATTACTTGGAATGACAATTCAAACAATGAAACATTTTTTGAAATATATGGCTCTAACACTTCAGGTGGAAATGCAGTTTATCTAGGTAGAGTACCTGCTGGAACAACCGCGTTTTCAGCAACTAATTTAATTCCAAATAGAGATTATTTTTTGAGAATAAGAGCAATCAATAATACTGGATTTGCAACCAATTCTACGCCAAGGTATGCTAGAACATTACCTGATTTACTAGCACCTACTGCTCCCACCAGTTTATTAGCGAATAACAAAACAGAAACAACCATATCTTTAATTTGGGGAGCTTCAACAGATAATGTTGGGGTAGTTGGTTATGATATTTTACAAGATGGTCTAGTAATTGGAACTTCTACAACCAATGCTTTTATTGCAACTGGTTTAGTTCCCAATACTCCATATACTTTTGCAGTAAGAGCAAGAGACATTACCGGAAATATTTCTCCTTTAAGCAATTCTATTTCTCAAACTATATTATTTGAGAATGGATTAGACTATAAATATTATGAAGGTCAATACAACGTTATACCCAATTTTGCTGCTCTTTTAGAAGTAAGAAGCGGTAAAGTAAATAACTTTGATATTTCACCAAGAGATTTAAATAATAATTTTGGATTTAAATTTGAAGGTTATGTGGACATTGTTACTGCTGGATCTTATACTTTTTTCACAACATCTGATGATGGTAGTGATTTATTTATTAATGGTATCAGAGTAGTGGATAATGATGGATTACATGGTCCTCAAGAAAGAAGCGGAATAATTAGTTTAACCACTGGAAGACACCCAATAATTGTAAGATTTTTTGAAGCAGGTGGAGGTGAATTATTAAATGTTAGATGGCAAGGACCTTCTATTGCAAAAGCAATTATACCTAATGCTAATTTATTCAGAATTAATAATTTCTTTGATGGTACTTCGCCAAGTGTTCCAGCAAATCTTTCTGTAGCCACTAAAACATTAAATTCTATTTATTTAAAATGGAACGCTTCTACGGACAATGTTGGAGTTGCACAATATGAAATTTTTAGAAATGGTTTGTTAGTAGGAAATAGCGTAGTGAATGACTTTGAAGTATCTGGTTTAGACACTAATAATAATTATACTTTTGAAGTAAGTGCAAAAGATTTTTTTGGTAATACTTCCGCTAAAAGCAGTATTTTAACAGAAGGGTTGGTTATAGATAAAGGAACTAATTATAAATATTTTGAAGGGTCTTGGTCTGCTGTACCTGACTTCTTTTTTGGAAATGAAAAAAGTAAAGGAAGCACAACCAATTTCAGCGTTGCCAACAGAGATGTAAATGATAATTTCGGTTTTAGATTTGAATCAGTATTAACCATTGATGTAGCTGGTTCATATAATTTCTACACTTCATCTGATGATGGTAGCATGTTGTATATCAACGATCAATTAGTTGTTAATAATGATGGTTTACATGCTACTCAAGAACGAACAGGAAATATTACACTTGCGGCAGGTAAACATTATATAACTGTTGATTTCTTTGATGCAGGAGGTGGAGAATATTTAGATGTACAATGGGATGGTCCTGGAATTTCTAAAGGAGCAATTCCTTCTAATAAATTAGAAAAATTCTTTTCTGGAGTTGATGTGATCGCACCAAGTCAAGTAACTAACTTAAACGGTTCTGTAAGTAGAAGTTCAGTAAATCTAACTTGGACTCCTGCTACTGACAATCAGAAAGTTGTAAGTTATGATATATTTAGCAACGGTAATTTTGTTCAAACTAAAACAGGAAATGCATTCTTAATAAACGGATTGGATTTTAATACTGTTTACAATTTCGGTATTGTGACAAAAGATTTTGCTGGATTAAAATCAGATACTGCTAGATTGACAATTTCAACTTTAGGAAACTCAGCTCCGACATTTGCTGCAATTGCAAATCAATCTGTAAATATTGGTGATTCAGTGATTTTAGTTATTAATTCAACTGATCCTGAAAATGATGCAATTGTAATGTTAGCATCTAATTTACCATCTTTCGTTTCAGCTATTGATAATGACAATGGTCAAATGACAATAACAATTAAACCAGAATTAACAGATATAGGAGTATATTCTAATGTGTCTGTATCATCAACAGATGATTTTGGAGCAAGTTTTAACCAAGATTTTTCAATCACTGTTAACTTGGTAGATCAAGCACCATCAATTTCAAACTTTAATGATATAATTGTTAATGAGTCTTCATCAGTTTCACTAAATATAAGTGCAACAGATGTTAACGGCGATGTAATTACGCTAACCGCAAGTGGTTTACCATCTTTCGCTACATTTACCGATAATGGAAATGGAGTAGGTGTAATTAATGTAAATCCAGGATTTAGTAATTCAGGAGTATATTCAACAGGTTTAATTACAGCTTCTGATGGCGTTTTATTGTCTTCTAAAGCTTTTAATATAGTTGTTAATAATACAAACCGACTTCCAGTTCTAGCACCAATCGGAAATAAATTTGTGTTAGCTCCAAATGTTCTTAATCTTCCAGTTTCTGCAACTGATGCTGATGGAGAATCTATGGTGATATCAATTTCAACGGTAGCTACATTTATTTCAGTAGTTGATAATGGAAATGGAACAGGTAATCTATCTATTACCCCTTCCAATTTTGATGCTGGGTTATACTCAGTTGATGTAATAATAACAGATGCATCGGGTGGTGTTACCTCAGAAACCTTTAATTTAACTGTAACAGGAACAAATTTTGCCCCTCAAGTTGTAGCGGTAGGTAACCAAATTGTAAATGAAAATAGTGTATCAACTATTTCAATCACAGCAACAGATTCAAATTCAAATGATGAGTTGACTTTATCAGTTTCTAATCTTCCTGCCTTCGCAAGTTTTACAGATTTTGGTAATAGGACTGGAAGTATTTCTTTATCACCTGGTTTTAATAATGCTGGCGTATATTCAAACATTATAGTTACTGCATCGGATGGCACTCTATCTGGTACAAATACATTTCAGTTAACAGTTAATAATGTAAATCGTGCACCATCTGTTGCAAACATTTTAGATGTGACTATGATGGCTGGTTCTGTAACATTGATTAATGTTTCAGCTTCCGATTTGGATGGAGATGCTTTAGTACTTTCAGCAAGTAATCTACCCTCTTTTGCTTCATTTACAGACAATGGAAATGGAACAGGAGTAATTACTTTATCACCATTGGTAAGCAATGTAGGAACATTTTCCTCTTTATCTATCACTGCAGCAGACGCAAGTCTATCTTCTTTAGCAGAATTGTTTAATGTAACTGTCCAAGCTTTAAATAACGTTCCTGTTTTAAATTCTATAGGAAATCAAACCTTAGATGAGAATACTGTTCTTACAATTGGAGCTACTGCAACAGATTTAGATGGTGATAACATAGTTCTTACAGCAAGTAATCTTCCAGCATTTGCAACTTTTACTAATAATGGTAATGGAACAGGTAATATCGTTTTAGCACCAGGTTCTAGTGCATTTGGATCATATAATAATGTAACAATTACTGCAAATGATTTCAAAGGTGGAATAGTTTCAACTAGTTTTGCAATAAATGTAAATGATGTAAATATTTTATACCGAGTTAATTGTGCAGGTGTAGCTATTGCAGCTTCTCCAATTGGTTGGTCAATTGATAATTTTTCTAACAAATCCATATACTTAGATCCATCTAGCCAAAACGCTACAAGTGGAAGTTCTGCATGGTCTGGAGTAAATACAACAGGAGCACCAAATAATATATTCGGACAGTTCAGAACATTTTTCTCAACTGGAACTCCAGTAATGTATAATTTTCCTGCTGCTAATTCTGGAGAATATATTGTGAATTTATTTTTCCATTCAAAATCTGTAGGAGGTGTAAATGCTGCTAATGTTAGAAAATTTGATGTTATTATTGAAAATATTGTAACATTAGATGACTATGATATTTTCGCTGATGCTGGAACAGCAGCAGTTAGAAAATCTTTTAGAATAAATGTAACTGATGGAAATATCGATATTGATTTAGCTCGAGTTTTAGCTGATCCAATTATCAGTGGAATTGAAATCATTGCTATCGTTTCTCCAAATGGAGGTGCAAGAATAGATAATTCAAATCAATCTTCTGGTTTAGCAACAGAAAAATCTAAAGCAGGAATTGATGTAACTGTTTCTCCGAATCCTTTTACTACTAATTTAACAGTTAGATTTAATGAAGAAATTAAGAACCGTGTACAATTAGTATTAGTTGATTTATTGGGAAAAACAGTTTATCAAGAAGTTCAAAATTTAACAGATGGTTCAAACCTTGTTGAATTAAATTTAACTGATGATGTAATTGTTAAAGGAGTTTATTTCTTACAACTTACAGCAGAAAATGGTAGAACACAAACTACCAAATTGATTAAAAACTAAATAGATTTATATCTTTTTAATAAGGGTTCAGAAATTTTTCTGAACCCTTTTTTTGTTTTATGGCGTTTATTGATATTTTTACAACCTTTGCAATTGTATAATTCTACCTTTTAATGCAACTTGAATCTAAGCAAAAAGATAACATATATTTTCCAGGTTTAAACGGTTTACGATTTTTTGCCGCTTTTTTAGTCGTAATTCACCACATTGAACAGAACAAACTACTTCTCAAATATCCGAATATTTTTTTTGTACCCTTTATTGAAACAATTGGTAGTTTAGGAGTTACCTTATTTTTTGTCCTAAGTGGTTTTTTAATTACATTTTTATTATTAACAGAGAAAACCAGATTCAATGATATATCAGTAAAGCAATTTTACATTCGTAGAGTGCTGAGAATATGGCCATTATATTTTTTAATAGTTATTCTTGGATTATTCATATTACCGCAATTTAGTTTTTTCGATATTCCAATTTGGTCAGATAGTGTTTCTAATAATTTGGGTTTAAAAGCATTTTTCTTTTTTCTAATCTTGCCAAATATTGCTGCTTTAATTACGTTTCCTGTTCCATATGCAGCACAAACTTGGTCAATAGGAGTAGAGGAGCAATTTTATTTAATTTGGCCTTGGATTATTAACTATTCAAAAAAATATCTTTCGGTTTTACTATTTATCATCGTTTTTCTTTTTATAATTAGAAACAGTGTCGAATATTTTTATCAGGAAGCGGTAAACAACACAACTAACAAAACTGATCATAAATTAGTAAAAGCGCTGTTCCATTATGTGGATCATCTCCGAATTGGATGTATGGCAATAGGAGGTATAGGTTCGTACCTTTTGTTTTTCAAAAAAGAAAAACAGCTTTTACTTATATACCATCCTTTAGTTCAATGGTTTACTTGGTTATTAATTATCATATTATTATATACTGGATATATATTTCCATTTATACATCATGAGTTTTTCGCTATTTTATTTCTGATAATTGTGATCAATATATCGTCAAATAAAAAATCGATCGTGACGATGGAAAATACGTTTTTTAATTTCTTAGGTAAAATTTCTTATGGATTGTATATGTACCATAATATCGCAATCGTAATTTGTATTAAACTACTCGCTGGAAAGGCAGGATTAAAATTTGAAACGATTTATTCTAATGCAATTTTATATGTTCTGAGTTTCGCACTCACTATAGCAATGGCTTGGTTATCTTTTAATTATTTTGAAAAGGTATTTTTAAAATTTAAACATCTCTTTACAAAAGTAAAAAGCGGTTCATGAATTTCTAAATCATAAACCGCTTTTTAATAAAAACAAAACTTCTATTATTTTACGTTTTCTAAAGGAATTCCAATGAGTTCTTCAATATTTGCTTTTGCTATTTTTACATCATACTCAGACCTGAATTTTTCTTCTAAAGCATTATTATTAATCAAAAAGTTAGCATTGAATTTTTCTAACGTAATCTCCCCATTTTTAAATTTGGCAGTCACCACTTTAAAATTAGCAGATACTTCTTCTAAAGCAGTTACTCTTACTTTCAATATTTCTATTCTTGATAAATAAGAATAATATCTTTTTAAAACTTCATTTCTCAACGATAGTTTTTGTTTTTCCACATTCAATTCGGTGATTTTAAATTTCTCTTTTGCAGCATTAACTTTCATTGGAGAAAGAATTATGTCGGAGGGACTTAATCTTAATCCAAAATTGTATAAAGGAAAAAAAACATTATTGTTTAATACTGCATCAGGATTTATTTGTGACTCATTTATATTAAAACTGGCGTAAGCAATATTTGTCCAATCCCATTTTGCTTGTTCTAGCTCTTTTTTTGCAATTACTGTATTAGATTCAGCTATTCTATTATCTGGATAATTTTTCCAAGCCAGAGCAATTAGTTTATCTTCTATAGGCGAATTTACATCGCTCGTTACAGGAATTACTTTATTGTAATCTACTTCTTGAGCAAAAGAAGTAATTCCAAGAAATAAAAAAGGTAGAATTTTAATCATTTTCATTTTGTTTTTTTTAATGTGGGTTCTAAGTCTTTCATTTTAACTGCTAAAGCAAGACAAATATAAAATATTATTACTGTTGGATACATAATAATAGCTTGCTGAGGATAATTAGCAACTATTAAACAATATAAAACAGTTAAAACAGCTATGTAATAGGTTTTTAAAGTCGGATCTTTTACTCTAAAAAAATTTCTGATTCCAATAAACATTCCTACAAAAAGCATGGTACAGAACAGAAGCAATCCAACCCAACCTTGTTCAACGGCAGTTCTTACATATCCACTATCTGGACCAAATGAAGCTAGTTGAGTATGTGGAGAAAATCTTTGACCCCAACTACCCACACTTCCTAATCCGGCACCGAAAGGATGCGAACGAATAAATGGTTGAATAAATGCTTGTTTCTCTAATCTAAATTGAAAAGATCTATCTTCTTCAAATGTAAATGCAGATCTTATTCTTGCTAAATTATTTGAACTTATTGGGCCTAAACTTCTAAAAGGACCAAATATTAATATTAATCCTAGGGTAAGAAAAATCCCAGATGCTATTAAACTCTTCCGATTTAAAGTAATGACTGCATAAAATGCAAATCCAGCAGGCAATATGGCAAATGCCGTTCTTGTTCCTGAATATACCATTGCAAACATCATTATACTTCCCGCAATGATATACCACACTCTTTTCTGAAATCTTATTTTGCCAGTTGATAAAACAAAACAAAAAACACTCGTGTATGCCATTAAGATTCCAAAAACTGTCGGATCATTAAAATAACTAATCATTCTGAATCTTCCCCAATTATAAAGCAACTTAAATCGCGCTTCATCTTTCATAATCCAATCCAATTCGAATTTCTGAAATCCTACAAATTCTTGATACAAACCATAAATAGCTGCGAGAAAGGCTAGAAAAATCCAAACTGTAAATATTTTTTCAACAAATTTTATTGATTTTACGGAGTAGGCTACCAAATAATAAATAATTAAAAGTCCAGCAATACTTCTTATGGTATACATCCATGCTTCTCGTGATTGAACGGCTGGATTTACTAATTCTAAAATATTGTAAATAATCCAAGCTAATACTAAATATCCGACGGGGTTGTGAATAAAAGACCAACTTTTATATTTTAATTGCTTGATAACTAAAATGATAAATAATAGATATAATAAACAATCAAGCAAGGCGCCAAGTTGAACATCTACAACAAATCTGCTTATTCCATTTAAAAAAAAGGAAAAAACTAATATAAAAAGAATGGCAAATTCATAATTATTCAAACAATAAATAACCAATGGAACACCTATCAATAAACCCAAAACTAGAATTCCTGTATCGGTACCTTTATTTGCAATAAGAAAAGAAATAGCACCAACCAAAATTGATAGTACAACAAATCCATAAGGATTATCCAATTTTTCCTTCAAAACATAACGCTTATACCATTTAGATAGAAAATTATCCTTTGATAGCTCATTATATTCTTCCCGCAAATTGGTAGCTTGGTTATTCATTATTTAAAAAAAGATAACCTTTGAAAAAAAAGCAGCAATCGTGATAAAAGATAAAATGATGGCAAATATTTGTGTCATTTTTTCTTGAGGAGTAAGTTCGTCAGTTTTATCTAATTTCATATTTCTAAACTTTTTCCCATTTTTCAGTTTCGGCGTTGTATCGTTTAATTACTTTTGCGGGGTTGCCAACAGCTACACTGAATGGCGGGATACTTTTGGTAACCACACTACCAGCACCAATTTGTGATCTTTTCCCTATCGTTACGCCGGCAACTATTACAGAATTCGCTCCAATGTGAGCATCTTCTTCAATTATAATAGGTTTTTTGACAATTAATTGATTACTGGAATTTTTTGTCCCGTCCTCATACCCATGATTGAAACCTCCTAGAAATACGTGTTGACCAGTTCCAGATCCATTCCCTAGAGTAACTGGGCCAATTATTACTGTTCCGATTCCAACACGGCAGCGATCTCCAATAATTATATCTCCTGCTCCATTATTTACCACACAAAAATCTTCAACCGTAGAATTTACACCAACATCAAATTTATTGTATGGAAAAACATCTACTCTAGCACTAAAACGAACCAATGATCCTTTGGCATGTTTATGGAAAAACGGATTGACAAACCATTTGATCCAAAATCTCGGTCGCTTTCTTCGTGGATCTCTAAGCATCCAAAATAAGAAATCTTTTAATTTAGGATTTGATTTAATGGTGTTTTTATAGTTAACTAAATTCATGCTTTCTGAATTAATCTAATTTGTAAATTTTCAGTTATTATTTCTTTTAGTTGATCTACACGAGATTTCCAAGTGTTTGATTGAGCAATTTCTGATCTTTTTTTCACTAAATCTTTATCATTTTGTTGGAGAGCGATGTTAATTTTGGACACAAAATCATCTTCATTTTCTGCAATTTGTACAACGTGACCAAAATCTCTGATGTCCTCAGAAAAATCTGTCGTTACTACTGATTTTCCAGCTGCTAAATATTCATTGATTTTTAAAGGATAAATACTCTTAGTAAGCGTATTGCACAGAAACGGAATGATAGCGCAATCTATATATTGCAAATATGCAGGCAAAATATTCATTGGTTTTGCTCCGGTAAAAATTACGTTTGGTAATAAGTGAACATCGTAATCTAAATACTCATTATGTGTGCTTGGCCCAACCATAATCAAGGTTTTATCATGATGAACTTGAGCAATTTTCTTTAATAAGCCGTAATCTATTCTTTTGTAAATATTGCCAATATATCCAATAATTTTGGTATTTATCTGTGCAATATCTTCTGGTTTATCATATTGGATGGTCAAGGTTTTGGAAAACAAACTTATATCTGCAGCATTGGGTAAATAATATACTTGATCTGATTGTTCTTTTTTCAATCGTGTTAATTCTTTGGAAGTTGTCAACGTGAAATCTGCATTTTCTACTGCTTTTTTTTCTAATCTAACTCCGTGTTTTGACAATCTTTTTCCTGTTCTTAAATCATCTACTGTTTGATAAATATTTAGTATTGGATTAAAATATTTTCTGAAATCAAGTGCGTAAAATGGATTAAAGGAATTAATAAAAATGTAGTTTGTTAATTGATAATCATTAATTATTTTTTTGATACATCGGTAAACTACTTTGTCATTGTACCAATTGCATGCATTATAAAATTTGCCTGCGGGCAAAAAATTAATTGGAAAAACAAAACCTGGCGTTACTGCAATGAAGTTTTTGTTTGCATTAGGAATATTGCTGTAAGGGCTTTTTCCAAAAAGTAAACTAGGTATTCTCTTTTTTATTAATGGTTTATTGAAATCTTTTAGAATATGTTTTATGGTAAAAGGATTGTCTAAATAGAAAACCCTATTAGTTTCTGCTAACTCTTTTGCAATGGAAAAAGAAGTAGATGAATATGGAGCATCCCAGAGCGGAGAAGGCAAAATTATAAAGTCGATATCCTTATCCATTTTCTCTTATTTGTTTCTTTTTGGTCAAATATTTTATTATTAAATCAAATGCATCCAAATAAAACATGCGAGCATATTTAAATGTATTTAGAGTTTTTACGTTTAATTTTTTCGCAAGGATGTATTGAACAATAAAAAAATTAATAAAATAAGCAGTTAATGTACCGTAGGATGCTCCAATTAAACCAAATTGCTTAATGAAAAACAAATTTGAAATTACATTGACAAAAGCTCCAAAAAGATTGACATAAAAATTCACTTTTGGCATTCCGATAGAATCCAAAATTGTTCCAAATTGATTGGCAAATGGTACAAAAAAACAATATAAAATGGTGACTTGAAGAATAGGAACTGTATCCAAATAAGCTTCTCCAGCCACTATTCTAATAAGAAAAGATGGAAACACTAAAATAAAAATTAAGGCAGGAAACAATATTGCTAAAATAAGTCCAACCGATTTTTCGTAAAGATACTTTACAGATGAAATTCCTTCGGTAGCCATTCTTTTTGCACTCTTTGGAAAAACAATTGCAGCTACAGACAGCGTTGGTATTTCTACCAAATTGGTAATTCTAATAGCGGTATTATATACGGCAACTGAGGCGGTAGAAATCATAGAACCTATCATTAATTGATCTATACTTTTGAATAACATAGAACTTAAATTTGTTCCAAAAACATATTTACCATAATCAAACAATTCTCGGACTCTGATAAAATTTATTTTTTTAGCATACACAAAATATTTCCTTACAAAATAATAAGAAACCAATGCACCTATAATAGCACCAATGGTCTGCATATGAACTAAATTTAAAAGATTCACCTCTATTTTAAAAAGAAAACAAATTAAAATGTAAAGAAATAGCAATCCGTTCTTAGATACATTACTAAAAAATATGCCTTTAAAATCCATATTTCCTTGTTGAATAAAATTAAATTGGGAATAAGGAATAAGTGTAATCGTGGTTATGATATAGAAATACAGCATTTTCTGTAATTCTGGCGAATTCATTCTAGAACTTAAAATAGGCCCGAGAATAAGCAAAACGATAATGCTTAGCCCGGTTAACAAAATATTTAAAGTAAAAGATGCACTAATTATTTCTGGATGATGATGTTTCTCTTCGGAAGTTAAAAACTTGATTTGTGCATTTTGTATAAGTCCGTTTCTAGCGGTTTCTATTAAAGAAGTGATCGTTAAAAACAACGCCCATACTCCAAAAGTAGGTTTGTCTACAATTCTTACTAAAAAGAAAAAACCTCCAAATCCCAATAGCATGATTGAGGATTTGAGCATAACAGTATAAAATCCTGATTTGAGCCAGTAGGAATCTTTAGCGAAAGCCATGAATATTTTTTATGGTAGATGAGATTCTTGAAGAACTAATGCTTCAACTTTCGAGATTTTCAATATCAATATTGTTTAATAAACCACCTGCAAATTTATTGTTAAGGCTTTTTAAATAATTTAAAGTCGTTTTATCAGCTTGCATAATCGGATCTTTCGCTGAGAAAACAGTAATTATTTTATCCACATATTCAATTAATTCTTTGGTATCCGAATAATCATTTAATGATGCACCTTCCATAAAAATATAATCGTACATCGGGCTAACGTCATTTAATAATTTCTTAAAATCTTTTCCGGCAAATATCTCAGAAGGTGAAAAATTACTCAGTTTACATCCTATAATATCTACTCCGGGTATTCCAGTTGGAGAAATAATGTCCAGTACTTCACTCTCAACTATTAAAGGTGTGTTTTCCTCAAAATCTCCTGTTTCAAATTGCACTTTCTGAGAATTGTCTGCTTGTAACAATCTGCTCTTTTTCAAAAACTTTTCTATGTTTGGTTTTGCGGCAAATGTGGTAGTAAGAGTGTTGTTTTTAAAATTAGTATCTACAATTAAAATTCTTTTACTAGTTAGACTAAAAGCTTGGGCTAATGAAATAATAAAAAAGGATTTTCCAGATCCTTGGGTGGTAGAGGTGAATAAAAATATTTTGCCTTTAGATTGTTCTATTTCAAACCGGATTTTCCTAAGCAATTCTTTAAAAGTATCGTTGTCCTTGTTTTCTGAGGCGTTTGGATTGTTTTCATATAAATTTCCAATTACATTAGCAGAATTGGGTAATTGATTTAAAGATCCAAGTACCTTAATATTAGTCATTTGTCTCAAGTGAACAATGGTTTTTACTCGTTGGTCAAAAAATTCTAATAAAAATAAAATT
Source organism: Sphingobacteriales bacterium (assembly GCA_038209155.1). GTDB lineage: Bacteria > Bacteroidota > Bacteroidia > Sphingobacteriales > Sphingobacteriaceae > JBBQYA01. Next base: position 37,613 of record JBBQYA010000007.1, read on the forward strand.
CCGCAGGTAAGCACCAAACTAATAATCCCAGCTAAAGCAACAAACATAGCAAGTTTGGTAGGTTCGGCATCATCTGCAGGTTGTCCAATTTCTACTTGTTTCACTGTAGTAGGTTTACTTAATGCAGCATTTTTAGAAGAGTTATATTTTTCTAGAGTCGCTACATAATCTTGAGATGCAGCTTGAGTAGATATTTCTAATTCAGATAAAGACGAACCTTTAGAAGCAAAACCGGTTAAATTGCTATTCAAACCTCCTAAAGTTCTATTAATACTATTTAAGTTGGCTTGTGCCATTTCCAATTCAGTTTCAACATTTATTTTCCGGGTCAATAAATCTTGTTTATTCACATTTGGATCTACTATGTCACCGTTGGAAACCTTATCTATTTCCCTTTGTCGAATGCTTCTGAGAATATCTAATGAGTCTTTTGCAGATTGAGAAACTACTCCTGCGATGATTCTATTATTTAAACTATTGATTTTAGTGGTTAGATCTAAAATTCGAGTATTACTAAATTGAGTGGCAGAATTTGCTGTGTAGCCGGATTGTAACCTTCTATTTATACCAGCTAATGCTTGACTGTAGGCAGCTACTTTTTTGGTTTCTTCATTTCTAGCCGATTCTAAAGCAGATACTTGACCCAATTTAGATTCGCTTTGAATATTGAAATTGACTACGCTATTGGTTGATTTGTAAAAGTTTAAGGTGTCCAACCGTTTGTCTAATTCAATTTTCTTTTTATCCACCAATTCCTTGAAATATTTTAAAGAACTTTCCACACGATCTATTTTTTCAGCATCATTAAAACGAATCATTTCTGTGCATAGTCCGTTTACTACAAATGCAGAAAGATTGGGATTAGGAGAAATAAATTCAATTTGAATATAATCTGTGCCTACTATTCTTTTTATAAGCAAAGCCTCGCTTAAACTTTTCACCCCGTATCCTGTTGCGCTTAAAATTTCATTTAGTTTTTTATCCTCTGGAATAGAAGTATTTAAAACCTTTAATGAGTCATATCTTAGTTGAATTTTCTTTTTTGCATCAATTAATTCAGTAGCAGAAAATGCTTCATTTAATTTTTCCTGTTTCAAAAAAGGATTTTTGCTTCCTAAATCATGAATCACCAATTTGTAAGATAATAAAGTGATTACTGGTTTAGATTTTACAAATTCGATAAAATTATTGAAACGATTATTAACTTCAAATTGGTTTCTATTTTCTTCTCCTTCGATGGATACATCTACATAATCTGTAATGCCTGTAGCAAGAAGTGATTTGGATTTAAAGTTTACCGAATTCTTTTTAACAAAGAAATAAGTGGAACCAACAGCCACGAAGAATACACTAAGGATTAAAAACTTTCTATTATAAAGTACTTTAAGGAAATGTGCTAAATCCATTCACGGCTTTTTAGTTGAATTGAGCAAAAATACCAATTTTTATCTTCTGTATGTTAAACGAAATCAAATTACTCATTTCAAGTTTTTTTGTTTCATAAATTTAATTTTTTTCTTTTTATAAACGTTTTTACTATTTTTTAAAATAAACTCTTTTGCCAATACAATATTTTATTTTTGGCGAAATTTTTATTTCTTGATATGCAGATATTGTTCTGGTTTGGAGTTTTTATTGTGTTTTATGCTTATATTGGATATGGAATGCTTCTTTTTCTTATTCTTAAAATAAAAAGAATCGTGAAACCAGATCGTCATCAATCCGATTCTAATTTTTTACCATTCCTGACATTAGTTGTTCCAACCTTCAATGAAGTAGACACGATTTTAGAAAAAGTAAATAATTCTCTTCAACTTACTTATCCAAAAGATAAATTAACGATTTTATTTATTACCGATGGAAGCAATGATGGTACTCCAGAAAAACTGAATGGGATTGAAGGAATAATCGTAGCTCATGAAGATGTAAGAAAAGGTAAATCTGCTGCAGAAAATAGAGCAATGCAATTTGTAAAATCACCGATTGTCGTTTTCTGTGATGCGAATACCTATTTACCACCTAATACGCTTTTGGAATTGGTAAAGCACTTTGCAGATCCTAAAGTAGGAGCAGTGGCAGGAGAAAAAAGAGTTATTTCATCTACTTCTGATTCGGCAAGTGGAGCTGGAGAAGGGTTTTATTGGAAATATGAGTCTGCATTAAAGAAAATGGATTCAGAATTATTAACGGTGGTGGGAGCAGCTGGTGAATTAATTTCCTTTCGATCAGAGCTATTTTTAGAATTAGAAGAGGATACAATTTTAGATGATTTCATCCAATCTCTAAGAATTGCTCAACAAGGATTTAGGGTTTTGTACGAACCTAACGCTTATGCTTTGGAAACCGCATCTGCATCTGTGGGTGAAGAATTGAAAAGAAAAATAAGAATTGGAGCTGGAGGTTGGCAATCTATGGTTAGGTTAGTTTCCCTTTTAAACGTTTTTAAACATCCAATATTAACTTTTCAGTATGTTTCTCATCGGGTATTAAGATGGAGTATTGCACCTTTATGTTTGGTATTAATTTTTCCAATTACTATTTATTTGAGTGTGACCGTTGGTGGCTTCTTCTGGATTATTTTAATTGGTCAACTAATTTTTTACATTTTAGCACTTACTGGCTGGTATTTGGCTAATAGACAAATAAAAGTTAAAGTATTATTTATTCCTTATTATTTTTTCATGATGAATTATGCTGTGATTTTAGGATTTTTCAGATATGTAAAAGGGTCTCAATCAGCAGCATGGGAAAGATCTATACGAGCATCAAAACCATAGAATTTAATTTTTAAACAGCAGTGAGCAAATTATTTATCCATATAAAAGCATTAAAAATAACTTTATTGATAGTTATACTTTTTTCAATTAAACTGTCTTTTGCTCAGAAAGTAGGTGTAGTATTGAGTGGTGGTGGAGCCAAAGGTCTTGCTCATATCGGTGTAATGAAAGCTTTAGAAGAAAATAATATTCCAGTAGATTATGCAATTGGAACCTCAATGGGCGGTATAGTTTCTGGAATGTATGCATCGGGATATTCTCCATCAGAAATCGAATATATTGCAACTAGCAATGATTTTCAACAATGGGTGCGAGGTGATTTTGATAGTCCATACAAACAATTTTTTATAAAAAAGGACTTGAATAGTTCTTTTTTTAGTCTCAAAGCTTTGATTGATACTTCTTTTCAAATAAGAATTAGATCAAGTTTAGCTAATGATATTCCATTAAACTTTGCCTTATTACAATTATTAGCTCAACCATCTGCCAATAGTGGGTACAATTTTGATTCTTTAATGATTCCATTTAGATGCATGGTGGCTGATATTTTTACACAAAAAGCAAAAGTGATGAGTAGGGGAAGTGTAAATGAAGCCATAAGAGGAACATTTACTGTTCCTTATGTATATCGTCCGATTAAGATTAATGATCAGTATGTGTTTGATGGAGGTATTTATAATAATTTTCCAGTTGATGTTATCAAGCAAGAATTCAATCCAGATATTATTATTGGTAGCAATGTTGCCAATGTTCGATATAAAGAATATCCATTCGCAGACGACGATAAATTAGTTTCACAATTGTATCGTTCTCTTTTGGTTTCTCGTTCAGATTCTACATCAGTAGGTAAAAACGGAATTTACATTCAGCCTGATGTAGAAATATATGATGTAACCGAATTTGGAAAAGTTCAAGAGTTGATAGATAGTGGATATGTAGCCACCATGCGAAAAATGCCTGAAATTAAAGCTGCAATACAAGCTAGGCAAACTAATGAACAAATAGATGCTAAACGCAAAGCATTTAATACAAAAAACCCACAGATGAATTTTACGAAAACCTACATAACTGGTATTCGAGAAAATCAAAAAAAGTATGTTGCCAGAGTATTCAGACAAAAACCGGGTACCATTTCTCTTAAAGATATAAAAAATGGATTCTATAAATTAGTGGCAGATGATAATTTTGAAACTGCATATCCTCGTACACTATTTAATAAAACAACTCAAACTTATAATTTTGAGTTGCAGGTAAAACCCGAAAAGAATTTTAAAATTGATTTTGGAGGTAATATTTCTTCTCGACCTATCAATCAAGTATTTCTAGGATTTCAATATAATTACCTAAATCGTAATTCTTATACATTTAATCTAAATCTTTATTCTGGAAGATTTTATGAGGCTGTTCAAGCAAAAATAAGATGGGATATCCCGACTCGGATTCCATTTTTCATCGAACCAGAATTCACGTTTAATCATTGGGATTTTTTCAGAAGTAGCGAAATATTTTTAGAAGATTTAACTCCTGTTTTTCTAAATCAAACAGATAGAAGCATAGGAATTAAAGCAGGAATTCTTGCTGGAAAACAAGGAAAATTAATTTTAGCCACCACATTAATTAACCTTAATAATGAATATAGTCAAACCAGTGCTTTTAAATCTAAAGATACATTGGATAAAAGTATTTTTGAAGGACAAAGCTTTTTGTTAGAATATACTGATTATACTTTGAATAGAAAACAATATGCCAGTTCTGGAAAAAGCTTAGTCATAAATCTTAGGTATATAAACGGTACAGAAGATTATACATTTGGAACTACAGCTGTAAGAAAAACAAGAACCAAAATTACAGAAAATTGGATTCAAGCAAGATTAAATTACGAAAAATATAATAAAAGCATCGGAATTTACACGTTTGGCTATTTAATAGATGCTGCATTTTCCACCCAACCTAATTTCAATAATTACCGAAGCACTTTACTGTTGTTGCCTACTTTTTATCCAACTGCAGATAGTAGAAGTTTATTTTTAGAAAGATATAGGGCTGCTATCTACGGTGCTTTTGGAATTAAAAATATTTTTGAGGTTAAAAAAAATATATCCATTCGCTTAGAAGGCTTTGTTTTTCAGCCATATAAGTATCTTATTGACAAAGAATTACAAAACTCAAGTTTCAATAGTACATTTAAGATAAAGCCATCCTTAACTTTTTCAGGTATGGCGGTTTACACGAGTCCTGTTGGACCAGTTGCTGTAGGCATCAATTTTTATGATGATACTAAAAGACCAATTAGTTTTTTACTGCATGCAGGATTTTTACTTTATAATAAGAGAGCCTTGGAATAAGGTAAAAAAAAAGCGCCTCTTCCAAAGCGCTTTTTTTATTATTAAATACAATAATTGATCAAGGAAATATTCCAAGATTCATATAAGAAACTGCTACTTTGTCAATAGAACTAACAAAAGCAGCTGTTCGCAAACTATCAATTTTTGGGTTATTCATTTTTATTTCACGAATTTCATGGTAGGATCTCATCATCGTATCTTCTAAACCAGAAATTACTAATTCTAATTCAGAAGCTCCTTTAATTAATGATTTTCTTTCTAAAGCAGATAATTTAACTCCTGTAGATTTTTCAATCATATTTACCATATTCTGTGTTGAGGTTTCTTCATATCTTTTGTCCATACGGCCGAAAGCTACATGAGAAAGATTTTTCAACCATTCAAAATAAGAAACTGTAACTCCACCTGCATTTAAATACAGATCTGGTAAAATAATTCCACCATTCTTAATAAAAAAATCTGCCGCTTCTGGTGTAGTAGGACCATTGGCTCCTTCTCCAATTATCTTAGCTTTAATTCTACCAATATTTTCTATCGTAATTTGATTTTCTAAAGCTGCTGGAACTAAGATATCGCAAGGTTGTTCTAAACCTTCGCTTGAGTTTTTAAAATCTTTACAACCTTTAAATCCTAAAATAGATCCAGTTTCTTTTCGGTGTTGAATTACTGAATCTACCTCTAAACCATTCGCATTGTATATGGATCCTTCGTACTCGCATAATCCAACAATGATGGCTCCATTTTCTTGCATAAATTTAGCCGTGTAATATCCTACATTTCCTAAACCTTGTACAATTACTTTTTTACCATCTAATCCGGTTGTTAAACCCAATTTAGTCATGTCTTCTGTCACATCTACAGCTTCGCGGATTCCAATAAAAATTCCTCTTCCAGTTGCTTCTTTTCTTCCTTGAATTCCATGTTGTGCAAGTGGTTTACCAGTTACGCAAGCTATTGCATCTATTTGCCCTGGATTGAATGCTTGATAAGTGTCAGCAATCCAACTCATTTCTCTTTCACCAGTTCCATAATCTGGTGCAGGTACATCTACTCCTGGCCCAATAAAGTTTTTCTTTATTAATTCTGAGGTGTATCTACGAGTGATGTTTTCTAACTGCTCGATGGTGTAATTTTTTGGATTAATTTTCACACCACCTTTTGCCCCACCAAATGGAACATTTACAATTGCACACTTGTAAGTCATCAATGCAGCCAAAGCCATCACTTCATCTTCATTGACCATTTCACTGTATCTTATTCCGCCTTTAGTAGGAGATTTGTGATGGGAATGTTCCACCCGCCAAGCATCAATCACCTCGAAAGAATTTCCAACTCTAATTGGAAATCGAAATCGATAAATACTATTACACGCTTTTATTTGATCTAGTAAGCCTTTCGGGTGATTAGTAAATTGTGCCGCGTTGTCGAAAAATTGGCATACATCCGCGAAGAAATGCGTTTCTCCAGACATACTATCTTTTTCATTTGCCATAAAAGTTTTTGATTTGGTTAAATTATTATAGGTTAGGATTTAAGAAGGCAAGGTTCTATTAAATATCAATACTTGCAAAATAAATATTGTTTAATAATTTATTAAAAAAATTGATCTAATATTCTGATTATTAGTTTATTTGTCTTTTTCTAACCTACTTATTCTTTTATCAATAGTAAATAGATAAATAAATAAACCAATAAAAACAATCGAAATTACCCCAACTACCACGTAAATTTTTCCAGAACTTCTCATTCCAGTTGCCATTTCTATTTGGTTGGAAACTCCTTGTCCCTTTATTAAAACATTAAAAAAAAGAAAGGAGAAAAATAGAAATACCTTTTTCATAAATTATTAATAACTGTTTTTTGAATTTTCTAAAACTCTGATTCTAAATCGTAAGGTCATGATCCAAGTGGAAACCAAAATCCAAGCAATTACAGTGGGATAAAATACTGCTCGCATTACATTGTCCAAATCATAAACGGCAAATCCTTTATTTCCACCATTTCCCGGATGTAAAGAATCGGTCATTCTTGGTAAAATAAATAGTAAAACGATCATAATCGGAAAAGCAAATACATTGTAAACCGCTGAGAGTTTAGCTCTTTTTTGTGAGTCTTCAAAAGAATTTCTAAGTACTATATAAGCTAAATACATTAATGTAGTGATAGCGGATCCGTTCAATTTTGGATCATTTGGCCAAAAATACCCCCAAGTATATTGAGCCCATAGCATACCCGATAGTAAGCCTAAACCACAAAAAATAATTCCTGTATTTACAGCCTCTACAGCAATTAAATCAGATTTTTCGTCACCGTTTTTTAAATATTTTATACTATAAAATACTGAAACAGTATACATTGCAATCATAGCAAACCACATTGGAACATGAAAAAATAGATTTCGTATGGTTTCGTTTAAAATGGCTAATTCGGGAACTTTAAATAATAATCCTCCGATTATTGAATACAAAATAAGAATAACAGATAGGATTTTCCACCAATTTTGGCGCATAAAAATGTGTTTTAATCTCGCCAAAGGTAGGGAAATAATAGAAAAGATCCCGTTAGAACTATTGCATTTATGGCTAATAAAACACCTATTTCATCATAGCTTACCGATCTATCTAATCCATCCATCGCATTTTTAGATAATTTAATTAAAACCATTAGAACAGGAATAATAACAGGAAATCCTAGTATGGCCATCAAAGTGGCACTTCCATTTGCCTTGGATGCTAAGCCAGAAATAAGAGTAAAAACGGTAGCAAAGCTAATAGCACCTAATAAAACACAAACTACATAAAGTAAAATATCATTGACTGGATTGGCAAAAACTAGATTATAAAACACAAAGGCCACACTTGCCAAAACCAACATTAATCCACAATTATAAATTATTTTTGATAAAATTATAGATTCAGCACTTACCAAGGTGTAATAATATAATTGTCGTTGAGTATTTTCTTGCAGAAAACTTTTTGCAATAGCATTCACAGATGCAAAAAGCATAATAATCCAAAAAAGCACGTTCCAAGCAATAGGATCTATCTTTTTGAAAGAAAGGAAACAAACAAAAATGGTGGAAACAACATAAAGCAAAATACCATTGAAAGCGTATTTACTACGCCATTCCAACATGATTTCTTTTTTAAGTAAAAATTTTACTGAGGTATATAAATTCATTCTTTAGTTTTACAAATGTACAATTATGAACCTATTTAGATTTTGATTCCTTAAAATGAAAAAAATATTAGTTGCAAACCGAGGAGAAATAGCTTTAAGAATCATGAAATCTGCCCGCGAAATGGGTATTGCTACCGTAGCGGTTTTTTCAGAAGCAGATAGAAATGCTCGACATGTTCGGTTTGCTGATGAAGCAGTTTTTATTGGTGCTGCATCATCTTCATTATCCTATTTATCATTTGATAAAATAATAAATGCTTGCCAAGTTACTGGTGCTGATGCAATTCATCCTGGTTACGGATTTCTTTCAGAAAACGCTGATTTTGCAGATAGAGTGGCAAAGGAAGGTTTAATTTTCATTGGACCATCACCAGAATCTATGCGAATAATGGGAAGTAAATTAGGAGCAAAAGCTGCTGTTGCAAAGTATAATATCCCTATGGTACCCGGAATTGATACTGCAATTTCAGATAAAAACGAAGCCAAACAAACTGCCATTGTTGTTGGATTTCCAATTTTAATTAAAGCCTCTGCTGGAGGTGGTGGAAAAGGAATGCGCATTGTAAAAAGTGAAATAGAATTTGATGAGCAATTAGAAGTAGCGATAAGCGAAGCCATATCTGCTTTCGGTGATGGATCAGTTTTTTTAGAACGATATGTAAGTAAACCTCGACATATAGAAATTCAAGTTTTGGGTGATACACATGGTAATATTGTTCATCTATTTGAAAGAGAATGTAGCATTCAACGTCGCCATCAGAAAGTAATAGAAGAAGCCCCATCCAGTATATTAACTTCTGAAATGCGAACAAAAATGGGAGAATGCGCAGTGATGGTTGCCAAAGCTTGCAATTATGTTGGAGTTGGAACGGTAGAATTTTTATTAGATGAAAAAATGAATTTCTACTTTTTGGAAATGAATACTAGATTGCAAGTGGAACATCCAGTTACAGAATACATTACCGGTTTAGATTTAGTAAAAGAGCAAATAAAAGTAGCTAGAGGCGAAAAATTGACTTTTGCTCAAGAAGACTTAACAATAAACGGACATTCTATGGAATTAAGAGTTTATGCAGAAGATCCAGACAATAATTTCTTGCCCTCCATCGGTTTATTAGAAGTCTATCAAACACCACTTGGGCCAGGCATAAGAGTTGATGATGCTTTTGAACAAGGTATGGAAATACCAATGTATTATGATCCAATGATAGCCAAACTAGTAACTCATGGAAAAGATCGCAAGGAATCTATTGAAAAAATGAAAATTGCAATTCAACAGTATCAAATAAAAGGAATTAAAACAACTTTGCCATTTGGTTTATTTGTAATGAACCATCCAAAATTTATTTCAGGCGATTTCGACACCCATTTTATTCAAGATTATTATCAACCTAATGTGAAAGAAAATTTAACAGAAGAAGAAGAAAAGATTGTTGCGCTTGCAGCCGTATATTTTTCGCAAAAAACCAATAAGAAAGTAGAAGTTTCAAAATCAATTTTAGGATTTTCTGAATGGGAAAAATCTAGAAAGCAGTATTAATACTTTAATGTTTATTTTTATCGTTTACAATCACAAATAGTAAAATCAAATGAATAAAAATTTTTACTCCTATTTCTATATTTTCATTTTACTTTTTTTTGCAAATAGATCTTTTGCAACCCATAATAGAGCTGGAGAAATTACCTATCGGCAATTGGCCACCTTGAAATATGAATTTACTCTAACCATATTTACCGAGGTAGGAAGCGGACAAGCAGACAGAGAATTCGCTGAATTATTTTTCGGAGATCAAACTCAAGCAACGCAAAGAAGGCTGAGCAAAACTGTTTTTCCAGGAACCGATATTGCAAAAAATCTTTACGTTTTTGAACATACTTTTCCAGCTTTCGGTTCTTACACAATTAGTTATCGAGATGAAAATCGAAATGCTCAAGTTTTGAATTTTAATAATTCTTTGCAAACTCCATTTTATGTAGAAACGTTTTTAAACATTAATCCTCAAATTGGTTTCAATACGTCCAGCCCAGTTTTATTATTAGACCCAATTGATTTTGGAGCTGTTGGTGAAATTTTCATTCATAATCCAAACGGTTATGATCCAGATGGAGATAGTTTAAGCTATAAATTAGTTGCCAACAAACAAGAAGTAAACACAGAAGTAGACGGTTATAAATTTCTTTCAGATCTAATATTTACCAATAAATCATTTACCATTAATCCTAAAACAGGTGAAATAATTTGGGATACTCCTAAATTTCAAGGTCTTTTTAATATCGCTATTCGCATAGAAGAATATCGTAGAGGTGCGCTTATCGGGTTTATTATTAGAGACATGCAAATAGTAATTAGAACTACGGACAACAAACCACCGATAATTACAGAAACAAAAGACACTTGTATTGTGGCAGGTAGCAATCTTTTAAGAAGAGTTTTTGCCAACGATATAAATACTGCTGTGAGCAATGATGTGATAACGTTGAGTGCAAGTGGAGGTCCATTTGAAACTAATCCTGCTGCAACATTCACAACAAAAACTTTAGCTGAATCTGTGTTTTCAGATTTTTCATGGACTCCAACTTGTGATTTGGTTAGAAAAGAACCTTACCAAATAGTTTTTAGAGCAGAAGATAATGGAAATCCTAAATTGGTGGATTTGGAAACTTATTTGATCACCGTAATTGCACCAGCACCAGAAAACTTATTGGCTAAACCAGTTGGAAATACCATTCAATTGACTTGGAATAAAAGTATTTGTGAAAAAGCTAAAGGCTATAAAATTTATAGAAGATTAGGATTTGTGAATTTCACTCCATCTGGCTGCGTAACCGGCGTTCCAGACGCATTAGGGTATGATGAAATCGGGAATTTAGACAATGTAAACACTTTAAATTTCACAGATAACAATTCTGCAAATGGAGGTTTGGCCATAGGAGTAAATTATTGTTATCGCATCATTGCTTATTTTAATGATGGAACAGAAAGCTATGCAAGTAAGGAATCTTGCACTCAATTAGAAAAAACCTTAGCAGTGATTACCAATGTTAGCATTGTAAATACAAATATTAATACAGGGTCTGATACTGTAAAATGGAGTAAACCAGTGGTTTTTGATACTGTAAATGTTCAACCACCTTATGAATATCGTCTTTTAAGAGCCGAATCTTCAACTCCAAATACCTTTACAGAAGTTTTTTCGCAAGTGAGTCCAACTTTTTCTGGCTTGAATGATACCATTTTCTTTGACACCAATTTAAATACACAAAACTTACAATATATTTATAAGGTGGATATGTATGGTGTGGGCGCAAATGGTAGATATCTTTTGGGAAGTGCACAACGAGCAAAATCTATGTTTTTGAAAACAATACCACTAGATAATAAATTAGGCTTGTCTTGGGATGTAGATGTTCCATGGCAGAATACAAGGTACATAATTTATAAAAAAAATCTAGCAGGTACTTTTGACTCTATTGGAAATAGCAGATCTACCAATTTCACAGACGATTCTTTAGTGAACGGAAAAGAATATTGTTATTACATTCAATCAGTTGGCTCTTTTTTCACTCCAGGCTTTATAGATCCTATTATTAATTTATCACAAATAGCTTGTGGAATTCCTGATGATGTAGAAAAGCCGTGCTCTCCATTCTTAACGGTAGAACCTGGATGTTTAACTTTCAGTAATCTTATAGAATGGACTTTGCCAGATCAGAATTGTTTGGAAGATATTATTGCCTATAATATTTACAAACAATCATTTGAAGGTGAAGAATTTAAATTAATAAAAAGAATAGAATCGAACTCCGTTTTTACATTTACAGAAACTAATTTAAACGAATCTATAGCAGGATGTTATTTTATTACAGCTTTGGATTCAAATGACAGAAATGAAAGTGAAAAAAGCGAAGTTGTTTGTGTGGATAATTGTCCAGAGTTTGCATTACCGAATGTATTTACTCCAAATTCCGATGGCAAAAACGATTTATTAATTCCATTAAAAGATAGTGCTGGATATAATTTGGCTATTGATATTAGCTTTTACAACCGTTGGGGGCAAAAAGTTTATCAAACAAATAATAAATTAGTAGAATGGGATGGAAATGATTTAGGTGGAAAAAAAGTTTCTGAGGGAGTATATTATTACATCTGCGAAATTACTGAATTACGTTTTGCAAGTACAAAAAGAAGAATTATAAAAGGTTTTGTTCACGTTATATATTAAATAAAAATTTGTTTACAGGCATAATAGAAACATTAGGTAAAGTTCAGGATATTAAATCTGAAAATACTAATAAGCATTTTATCATTCACTCATCGATTGCTCAAGAATTAAAAATTGACCAAAGTATAGCTCATAATGGAGTTTGTCTTACCGTAGTTTCACTTTCGGATGATACACATACGGTAACTGCAATAGACGAAACTTTGCAAAAAACGGCTTTGAACGAACTAAAAATAGGTTCTTCGTTAAATCTTGAACGATGTTTACCAATGAATGGCAGATTAGACGGCCATATTGTTCAAGGTCATGTGGATTGCATAGCAAAATGTATTTCAATATCAGATGAAAATGGAAGTTGGAAATTTACATTTGAGTACGATTTTGAGAATAATAGGATAACGGTAGAAAAAGGTTCAATTTGTATCAATGGAATAAGTTTAACAGTAGTTGATTCTGGAAAAAACACGTTTTCAGTAGCAATTATTCCATATACTTATGAATTTACCAATATGAAAAACTTAAAAATAGGAGAGCGGGTAAATCTTGAGTTTGATATTATTGGAAAATATGTGGCAAAGTTATTGAGTTTATAATGTTAACTATTTATTGAATTTTTTTTAGCAACTTTGTTTTCAGAATTTTCGTAAATCAATTAAACATATTACTATGAAAAAAATCTACTTACTAATATTTACATTTTTATTTTGCTCAACACTTTTAATAGCTCAAAATACGGTAATTATTCAAGTTTCTAATTTCGTATACACTCCAAAAAACGTAACAGTTAAGACAGGAGATATTGTAAGATTTCAATGGGTAGCAGGTAACCATCCTACTCAATCCGATGATAATACTACAATGCCAGTATTTCCGATGAATTCACTAAATCAGACAAAAGATTTTGTATTTACCTCTGCGCAGGTTATTCCTTATTTTTGCCAACCTCACATAGGACTTGGAATGGTTGGAGTAATTACTGTTGAAAATAAATCAGTTGGTATTAGTTCTGTTAAGTTTTTACCAAACTTAAAAATATATCCTAATCCAGCGAGTAAGGAATTCTTTGCAAATGTATCTTTAAAATCAAACTCAGTTCTTTTTGTTAAATTAATTGATCTTTTGGGTAAAGAAGTATTAGATCTTGGGTCTTATGAGCTAAGTGCTGGTTCTCATACTATCTCTTTAAATTTAGAAGAAGGAATTAGAAAAGGGCTATATTTTGTAAAATTTGAGGATCGGAACAACACTGCGCTGGCAAAATTGTCAGTAGAATAAAAAAAACAAATTTGAAATAGTAACCTTTAAGCCAAAAGCTTAAGGGTTTTTTTATGTTGTTTGCAATGCTACAGGTAGCACTTTTCCATTGTAAAACTTATGACCAGTAGCTGCAAAGTTTGCAATATAAGCACCCATTTCGTAAGCTAATACTGGAGATTTGTATCCAGGAAAAGCTTTTTCCAACATTTCAGTCTGAGCAGATCCAAGAGCTAAGCAGTTCACAGAAATATTTTTCTCCGCCAATTCTGTTGCTAAGCATTCTGTAAGATTGTGTAATGCAGCTTTTGCAGCCGAATAAGCAGATAAACCATTGAATTTTGCACTTCCCAGAAAACCACCCATACTTCCAATATTTACAATATGAGCTTGTGTTTTGGAAAAATAAGGAAGTAAGTTTCGAATCATTTTAACTGCTCCCATTACGTTATTGTCAAACATTTCTTTCCAATCTTCATCATTCAATTCCAAAAATGGTTTATTAATTAATTGGCCAGCATTGTTAATTAAAATATCTATG
>JBBQYA010000008.1:0-51213 GCA_038209155.1 Sphingobacteriales bacterium
AACGATAACAAATTTGATTCCTCATTCTTTCCCTAATTTTGTTCTTTACTATAAATATAAGAAACAACTAATTCAAAATTGTTAAGATTTTTTTGTTTTAGATAATCAGCCTATAATTTTTGGTAAGAATAATATGGTAAACTGAGAAGATTAGTTCTCAAACTTAATTCCCATTCGGGCAATCTGTTTTTTCCTTCCTATATATAAATGGTTTATAGTACTATTGCTTCGCCTTCATAAAACCAATAAGGAAGTGTGAAGTAAATAAAAAAAGTAAAAAGATGATTCTTTATAAAATAAAAACAGTTTTTGCATTTTTTGTAATTCAGTTACTATTAAGATGATCGACTAGTTTACACGTTTCTTTTCTGATATTAATCTATTTCCTTAAAAATTTCAGATTATAACAACATTATCAAACATTGATTCAAAAAAACCATTTTAGGAATACAGATTGCATAAATTTAGACAATAAAATTTCGTACATTAATTAGATTAAACATCAAAATTTGAAATCAAACGTAATCATACAATCAATAGGTACGGCAATACCGCCTTATAGAATAGCTCAAACCCAACAATATGAAAGTTTGGATGCTATGTCTGATGGAGATAGGCTATCCAAATTATTATTAAGAAAAGTTTACAAAAACAGTGGAATTGATTTTAGACACAGTGTCGTAAACGATTTTTCCACAAATTTTGAAGGAGAAAGTAAAATTTTCTACTCTGATTCAGATCAAAAGCCATTAAGTATCGCTGGCAGAATGCTATTGTTTGATCAGTTTGCATCTGATCTTTGCAAAAAAGCGGTAGAAAACGCTTTGGGAAATCTAAAGGATTTTAATAAAAAAGAAATAACCCATTTAATTGTTTTTTCTTGTACGGGCATGTCGGCTCCGGGAATAGATATTCAATTGATAGAAAAATTAGAATTGAACAGAAATGTGGAACGAACCTGTATTAATTTTATGGGTTGCTATGCCGCAATTAACGCAATAAAGGCTGCGTGGTATATATCCAATAGTGATGAAAATGCAGTAATTCTAATTTCTGGAGTAGAGTTATGTACTCTACATTATCAAAAAAGTGATATTTCGGATCAAATTGTTGCCAATGCTATATTCGCAGATGGTGCTGCAGCTGCAATTATTTCGCAAAAAAAATTAAATAATATCAATCAAAAATCATTACAACCTTTAAGTTTTTATTCTGAATTTGAACCTGCTGGAAGTAATGAAATGGTTTGGAAAATAGGTGATTTTGGTTTTGATTTAAAGTTAAGTTCTTACGTTCCAGATCTAATTAGAAATAACATCAAATCATTATTAAAAAAATTATTTAGCAAAGCAAATATTAACGAAAATGAAATTAACCTTTTTGCTATACATCCTGGAGGTATAAAAATATTGGAAGCCTGTGAACAAGCTCTTGGAATCACCAAAAAAGATAATGAAATTTCCTATAATATATTACAATCGTATGGTAACATGTCTTCTGTTACAATTCTTTTTGTATTAAAATTGCAATTGGAAAGTATTTCAATTCATGAAAATCAAAAAATACTAACTTGTGCTTTCGGACCAGGCTTAACTTTGGAATCTTTTATCGGAACTATTATTTAAATTTTCAAAGTCAGTAATTGATTAGCTCAATTTTCTTCTTTCCAAATATTTAATATTTTTTTAAAATCAATGATTACTAAGAAAAGAATATGGGGAAACTGCATAAAATGTGGATTGAACTACACGTGCCAATCTATTAAACAAGGTTTGTTAGGTATTTGTCAATTGGCAATTAATTTGAATTAATGATAAAAATCAATTAATTTAAATAATAACATGAAAACTGCAATTAAAGAAATGCCGAAGACCACAACTGCTCCTGAAACTAAAAGTAAACAACAAGGCAGCCAAACAAATGTAAATGAAAGTAAATTACAAGAATTGTTCGTAGACGGATTAAAGGATATTTATTATGCTGAAAAAGCGTTGGTAAAAGCATTACCTAAAATGATAAAAAACGCTACTGCGCCACAATTAATTGAAGCAATTAAAGGACATTTAGAAGAAACAAAAGATCAAGTAATAAAGTTGGAGAGTGTTTTTTCGGAATTAGGTTTAAAAGCGCAAGCAAAGAAGTGTGATGCAATGGACGGTTTATTGAAAGAAGCCACTGGAATTATGGAAGAATGTGAAAAAGGAATGATGCGAGATGCAGGTATTATTACCGCAGCACAAAAAGTAGAACACTATGAGATAGCTACTTATGGAACTTTAAGTGCTTTTGCTGTGATACTTAATCATAGCAAAGTTGCTGATATGCTACATGAAATTTTAGAGCAAGAAAAGAACGCTGATTTAAAATTAACTGAAGTCACTAGTATGATTATTAAATTATAAGAAAATTCATTTTCTATAATTTAAAATGAAATTTGTTTAATAAAGCTTAGCATCATTGCTAGGCTTTTTTTATATTCGTGATTAAGCCATACATAATGTTTGATTTTAATAACCGTAGCACTTTACCAGAATTAATGGATGAAACTGGTGTTTCTAAACAGGAAATTCATTTAGCATTAGAGGAATTAGAAAACGTAAATACTCTGTTAGGAGGGTATTCTGTAATCCTTGATGCACTTAATAAAATTAATTTTCCAGAGAAAGAAATAGTTATAATGGATCTTGGATGTGGGGGAGGAGATATGCTTAGAGCCGTTGCAAAATGGGCGATTAAATCAAATAAAAAAGTAAAGCTAATAGGTGTTGATAGAAATATTGAAATGACAGAATTTGCAAAATCAAAATCAGCTAATTATTCTAATATTCAATTTATAACATTCGATGTTTTTGACAATGAGCTAAATAAATACTTCCCTGATATCGTAATGAGTAGTTTATTCTGCCATCATTTTGATGATTTGGAATTGAGTAGGCTGGTAAAAAAAATGTTTGATTTAGCAAATTTTGCAATTATTATAAACGATTTGCACAGAAACTGGTTTGCCTATTATTCCATAAAATATATCACATCTTTTGTTTCTAAAAGTTACTTAGTGAAATATGATGCTCCATTATCTGTAGCACGGTCATTGACTAAAGAGGAATGGAAAACTATTTTAAATAAAAATGAAATTTTAAATTATAAAATTTTGTGGAAATGGGCTTGGCGTTGGCAAATAATAGGTTTTAAATAATAAGAATGGAATTGGATTCAATTAAAACAAAAAATACAATTTCACATTCAGATATTTCAATTATCGGTGGTGGATTAGGAGGATTAATTTCAGCTATTCAATTATCTAAAGCTGGTTTTTCTGTTCATTTATTTGAGAAAAAAGAATATCCTTTTCATAAAGTTTGCGGAGAGTATGTAAGCAATGAAGTGCTGGATTTACTCATAAGCATTGGATTTAATCCTCATTCTTTTGGTGCTTCCACTATTACAAAATTGAGAATATCTTCTCCCAATGGTAAAAACTATTTCAGTCAATTGCAATCTGGAGGTTTTGGAATTAGTAGATTTTTAATGGATAATGAATTAATGAAAATTGCAAAATCCAATGGAGTGCAGATTTTTCAGAATACAAAAATTGTTGCCTTAGAGCAAACTGAGGAAGTATTTGAGCTAGAGACGGCTACAAATGAAAAATTTTCAACCAACTTAGTAATTGGTTCATGGGGTAAAAGAGATGCTCTGGATATGAAATTGAATCGCGATTTTATAAAAGAAAAAACGGGTTTTCTTGGCGTCAAATATCATATAAAAACAGATTATCCATTAGATGAAGTTGGGCTTGATAATTTTGAAAATGGATATTGCGGAATTGTAAAAATTGAAAATGATTTATATAATCTTTGCTATTTATATAAAAAAAAGTCGGGATATACTTTTAACAATTTAAATGAATTGCATTCAGATGTTTTATTTAAAAACACCTATCTGAAATCATTATTTCTTAATTCAGATTTTATGCATAAGCAACCAGAGGTAATTAATCAGATTTCATTTGCAAATAAAAATTCTGTGGTGAATAATATTCTTTTGTGCGGCGATAGTGCAGGACTAATAACGCCATTATGCGGCAACGGAATGGCAATGGCTATTTCTGGAGGAAATTTATTAAGTTCTATTATTATAAATTATGTAAAGCCAAACCACTTTTCTTTTAAAGATAAAGCTGTGCAAATAATGATGGATGAATATCAAATTAAATGGAACCAATTATTTTCTAATCGATTATTTTGGGGCAGAAGAATTCAAAATGTTTTTGGAAACACCTTAATAACAGGAACAGTCTTACAATTAATTTATCAAATCCCAACCATTCAGAGATGGGTAGTAAAGCAGACCCATGGCAAAAAAATAATGATTAATTCGGAAAATTAGATTATCTATTTTTTTAAAAACCTTTAATTTAAATTTACCATACTGAATGCAATAGCTTTTTCAGCAAACAGTAATTTTGTTTTTCTCCACGTAGTTATAAAAAATTCAGAATTCCGATATTGATTCAAACTTTCTTCGTCTTTCCACTTACTAAATGTAAAATATTGATCAAAATGATCTGGATTTCTCATTAATTCAACAGAAATACAACCTTCAAATTTTAAAATTTCTGGTTGAGCAGCATAAAAGAGCATCTTAAACGCAGAAATTTGATCTGTTAATAAATGTATTTTCACTATTCGAATCAACATAAATTATGATCTTGAAATTTCTAAAGGGGTAAAAAACTCAACACGAATTAAATCTCCCAATTGCAATCCAAGCAAACTACTCGCTTTACCTTTATTTATTGCAATTTCTAAAGTAGAACTGATCCCAAACATTAATAATTTTTCTCCCTCGGGTACTTCATTATAATCGTAGCTCAAATTTGTTATAGATTCATTTCTTCTAAAATGAACTGCAAATGATCTTTGCCCTTTCATGCTGAAAAATAATTTTCTTGAAATATTTGTAATTACGTTGCTAAAAGAATCAATATAAACCACTGTTCCGCGAATCAAATCGGTTTGTATAATCGGTTGAATTAATGCTTTGTGATCCACATCATTTATAAGAACACCAATTTCATTTGGATCACCTCCAGAAGCTAAATGAGCTGCTGCATCTACAAAAACATCTATGATTGGAAAATGAGTTTGTGATGGGTTTCCTTGAATAGTAATTTGCCAAACATTTTCTGGCATTTCATCAAACAAAAGTGAAAAAATACCATTATCTGGAGCAATGAAGTATTGATCGTTGTACCGAGTAAGCAAAAACTTTGGATTCAAAGAATATCCAGTGTCCACACTTATTAAATGTATGGTGGAACTTGGATAATATGGAAATGCATTTTTAATTATAAAAGAAGCTTGAGCAATATCAAAAGAGGCTATTCCATGAGTTATATCTACCAAATTTATATTTGGAATTTTGCTAAGCAGTGCACCTTTTACTATGGGCAAATAGAAGTCTTTTATTCCGAGGTCGGATGTTAAAGTTATTATTGCCATTCGTGTATAAATATCTATTTTTGAAAGCAGATTGAATGCTAATCTGGTTGCAAATATTACATATTTTCAGAAAATTAATACAAATGAATTTAAACCAATAAAATATTGAGCGAAATAATACTACCAATAGATACCATAAACCCTGTAATTTTATGGGGAGCCAATCAAGAAAATTTTGAAATTTTAAAAAAAAGTTTCCCAAAATTGAAGCTTGTTACACGTGGTAACATGCTGAAAGTGATTGGAGAAGAAAAAGAAATAGAAAACTTTTCTAACAAATTTGAACTTCTCATCCAAAAAGCTGAAACCAATAATGTCATTATGACTTCGGATATCGAAACTATTTTTAACAAAAAAATAAATGCAGAAAAAAAAGAAGCTGACTCTGGTTTGATAGACTCTAATTTGAATAATGAAGCTTTAGTTTTTGGTCCTAATGGAATTGTGGTGAAGGCAAGAACAGCAAATCAAAGAAGAATGGTTCAAAGTACAGTGAACAATGATATTATTTTTGCTGTAGGACCAGCAGGAACCGGAAAAACATATACTGCTGTAGCGCTTGCAGTTAGAGCATTAAGAAATAAAGAGATAAAAAGAATTATTCTAACCAGACCAGCAGTGGAGGCGGGTGAAAACTTAGGATTTTTGCCAGGTGATATGAAGGAAAAAATTGATCCTTATTTGAGACCGCTATACGATGCTTTGGATGATATGATTCCGGCTGATAAATTGAAAACTTATTTAGAAAATAGAACCATCGAAATTGCTCCCCTTGCTTTTATGCGAGGTAGAACTTTAGATCACGCCTTTGTAATATTGGACGAAGCTCAAAACGCCACCGAATTACAATTAAAAATGTTTCTGTCTAGAATGGGACCATCAGCAAAATTTTTAGTTACGGGAGATATTACTCAAATAGATTTACCCAAAAAACAAATGTCGGGTTTATTCACGGCCTTGCGGATTTTACAAGATATAAAAGGGATAGAAATTATCTATCTTACGGGAGAAGATGTAGTTAGACATAAATTAGTAGTTAAAATTCTACAAGCTTACGGCGATATCCAATAAAACATTTCTGACTAATGCAAACCAATACGATAAGCCAAACAAATTTTAATTTTCCTAATCAAACTGGATTTTACAAAGGAAAAGTAAGAGATGTATATGAAATAGATGGTGAAAAACTATTAATGATTGCCTCAGATAGAATTTCAGCTTTCGATGTAGTTTTGCCAAAGGCTATTCCATACAAAGGACAGGTTCTGAATCAATTAGCTGCTTTATTTTTAAAAGCTACAGAAGATATTATTCCTAATTGGGTGCTTTCTATTCCAGATGAAAATGTGACTTTGGGTAGAAGATTAAATCCCTTCAAAATAGAAATGGTAATACGTGGATATCTAGCTGGTCATGCTTGGCGGGAATATAAAAGCGGTAAAAGAGAGGTTTGCGGGGTTGAACTTCCAAATGGATTAAAGGA
This sequence comes from Sphingobacteriales bacterium, assembly GCA_038209155.1. GTDB lineage: Bacteria > Bacteroidota > Bacteroidia > Sphingobacteriales > Sphingobacteriaceae > JBBQYA01. Next base: position 6,988 of record JBBQYA010000008.1, read on the forward strand.
AAATGATCAACTTACCCAACCAATAATAACTCCAACAACTAAAGCAAGTTCCGGTCATGATTTAGACATTAGTTCAGAAGAGATTATCCGTCAAGGAATCGTATCAGATGCAGATTATAGACAATTGGAAAAATATACTTTTCGATTGTTTGAACGAGGAACTGAAATAGCTGCGTCAAGAGGTTTGCTTTTGGTTGATACTAAATATGAATTTGGAAAAGATGATCAGAATAAAATCTATTTGATAGATGAAATACATACTCCAGATTCTTCCAGATATTTTTATGGAGAAAATTTTAAGAAAAATCAGGATTTAGGTTTGGAACAAAAACAACTCTCAAAAGAATTTTTAAGAAAATGGCTGATGGAAAATAATTTTCAAGGTCTAGAAGGACAAGTAGTTCCAGAAATGACGGATGAAATTGTAAAAAATATTTCTGAGCGCTATATCGAACTTTATGAAAAAATAAGTGGTGAAACTTTTCATAAAGCAGACAACAATTCGATAATATATCGAATAGAACAAAACTGTTTGAAGGCTTTAGCAACAATCTGATTTGCAAACTTTAATTTTATTAATCTATATTTATCCAAACCAAAAAAAAATTATTTTCTATGAAATTTTCAATTGACAAACACGAAAAATACGTTTTATTTAAATTAAATGAACCAAAACTAGATTCAATCACCTCCGCAGGGTTGAAATCTGAATTAATCATGCTAAATGCAAATGGTATGAGAAATATAATTTTGCAGTTAAGTGATACTAAAATCTGCGATTCTAGTGGTTTAAGTGCATTATTAGTTGCAAATAGATTATGCAAAAATTCGGATGGTATTTTTGTATTAACAGGAATACAGCCAACCGTGGAAAAAGTAATTCAAATTTCTCAATTAGAAAATGTGTTTAATATTGTTCCATCGGTGTCTGAGTCGATAGATTTAATTTTTATGGAAGAAATTGAAAAAGATTTGAAACGAGAATTGGATAATTAAGGTATACAGATTTAAATCTTTTAATTTTTACAATGTTTGAATTAACAATACTTGGAAGTAGTTCAGCGACTCCAGCTTATAATCGAAATCCAAGTTCACAAGTTCTTAATTTTAACGAACATTATTATTTAATTGACTGTGGAGAAGCGACTCAGAATCAGTTGAATAGATATAAAATCAAAACGGTTAGAATAGATTATATTTTCATAAGTCATTTACATGGAGACCATTATTTGGGTTTAGTTGGCTTGCTTTCTTCTATGCATTTAAAAGGTAGAATAGAACCCATTACTATTTTTGGACCGCCACCTTTATTAGAAATTATTGAAATTCAATTAAAATATTCTGAAACTCAACTTAGATACCCTTTTATTTTTGTTCCGATAAATGCAGAAAAGGAAGAAATAATTTTGGTTAATGATGATGTTTCTGTTCAAACCATTATCATGAACCATCGGATAGCGTGTACTGGTTTTTTATTTACTGAAATTAAAAAGAAACGAAAACTACGTCCAGAAAAAATATTAGAATACAACATTCCAGTGGTTGAAATGAATGGAATAAAAGGGGGAAAAGATTTCACAATGGAAAATGGAACTATTATTTTAAATGAAGAAATAACTATTGACTCCCCAGTTCCAAGATCTTATGCATATTTCTCAGATACGATTTTCACGCCAGAAAATGCAATAAAAATTAAAGGCGTCGATATTCTTTATCATGAAGCTACTTTTATGCATGATTTGCTCGACCGTGCCAAGGAAACTTTTCATACTACTGCTCTACAAGCAGGTCAATTTGCAGAATTGGCTGGAGTGAAAATGCTTTTAGTTGGACACTTCTCTGCTCGATACAAAGAACTAGAACCTCTTTTGCAAGAATGTAGATCTGCTTTCGAGAATAGTTTTTTAGCTTCTGAGGGAACTAAATTTTCTGTTTAATTTGTTTTTGGCGCTTTATCCTTTTTACCAAAAACCGAAAAACTTAAATATCTTCTTGGATTTCTTTTTAAATCAATGAAAAGCTGATCTAAATTAGCAGCACTGGAATTTAGATTATTATACAATTTTTTATCATTGATCAACAATCCCATAGAGCCTTCTCCATTATTTATTTTTGTGGTAATAGCACTGAATTCTGATAATGTTGAATTTGCCTTTTCTAAAGTTCCTAGCAGATTAGCTTTTGCTACTTGATCGGTAATTTTATCCACATTAGCGAGAATATCATTCACTTTTTGATTGTTTTTTTCAAGATTTGCAGTGATAGAAGCCGCGTTTTGGATTATGATTTTCAATCTGCCGGCCTCAGAAGCCATTAAATTATTTAAACTATTCGAAGTAGATTCAAAATTGGCAGCTGTTTTTGATAAGCTAGCCATACTTTTATCCAAATTGGCTCTGAACTGTGGATTCAAAATAGCATTTACAGAAAGAGTGATAGAATCTAATGTTTTCATTACTTTGGTAGACTGATCGATCAATGGATCAATGGTTTCCGAAATATTTGATTCTATCATTCCTGTCAAAGTATCTCCTTCATTTAACATTTCTAAACTGTTTCCCAAAGTAATAGTCATTGCTTTTCCACCTAATAAACTAGTATTGCTGATAGTAGCCAATGTGTTTTTAGGAAATGTTAAACTTTCATTAATGCTGATTTTTACTTTAATTAGGCCAGATGGCATCATTTCTAAATCGCTAATTTTCCCAATTTGATATCCATTTAATAATACAGCGTTGGATTTTTCTAAGCCATCAATCTTTTTGTAAAAAGCATAATATTTATCTGAATTAGAAAAAACATCATTTCCCTTTAAAAAATTGTATCCAATAATCAATAATGTAATGGCAAAGGCAGTTAAAATGCCAATTTTAGTTTCGTTAGAAATTTTCAATTTTATAAAGTTTAGTTTTAGTTGACCTCAATATCTGCTTTATATTCTTTAAAAGCAGAATAAATTGTTTCAGAGATTTCATCCTGTCCTTTGTCTGAACCTAGTATTTTTTCATCAGAAAGATTGCTTAAAAATCCTGTTTCAATAAGAATGGAAGGCATATTTGTTTTATACAATACCAAAAATCCCGCCTGTTTTACTCCTCTAGTAAAACGTTCCATTTTATTTTTAAAAGCATTTTCAATTTTCGATGCTAGATAAAGACTTTTATCAATGTTGACATTCTGATAAAGGGAAAAAGTAATATATGCTTCGGCAGAATTTGGATCGAATCCATCGTAGTTTTCTTTATAATCTTCCTCCAATAGAATTACGGAGTTTTCTCTTTTTGCTACCGCTAAATTTGCTTCTGAAACATGTAATCCCATTACCCAGGTCTCTGTTCCAAAAGCAGTTTTGGCTTTGCTAGCATTGCAATGGATAGAGATAAAAAGATCTGCATGTGCTTTATTGGCGATTTCTGCTCTTTCTATCAAAGGGATAAAAACATCTGTTTTTCTGGTGTAAACTACTTTTACATCTGGATGATTGTCTTCAATCATTTTTCCTAATTTCAAAGCAATTGCTAATGCCACCACTTTTTCTTTATTGCTTGCCCCAAAACATCCTGGATCGTGACCGCCATGGCCAGCATCTATCACAACAGTTTTTACTTTATATTTTGGCAAGGAATTGCCAGTTTTGAAAGATGTTAGAATTAAAATAAAAATGCTTAGTAGCAAGCTTGGGATTAGTCTCTTCACAGATTGATATTATTTTTACCTTTGAATTCGTTAACGTAGAAAATTTTCACAAAAATAGCATTCATTATCAGATTTGAATTCCTTTAAATTTCTTTTTTCTGTTTGCTTTATTTTTTTTTTAACGCTACAACAGCCAAGTTTAGCATTTAAAACAAATTATTTCTCTCATTTATCTTTTGGTGTAGATACAATTATTTTAAGAGATTCAATTTTAATAGATACTAACAATGTTTCTAGTATCAAACTAAAATCAGACTCGACCTTATTAGTAGATTCTTTATCAGCAGATTCTATTATCAATCTAAAAAACAAATCTGCACTAAAATCAAAAGTAACTTACAGCGCCAAAGATTCTATTCGATATGATATTACTGGCAAAATGGTATATCTATATAATGGAGCTGTTGTAAATTATGAAGATATTGAGTTAAAAGCTGATTATATTATTATTAATCAAGAAACACTTACTATTTATGCAGAAGGTGTAGCAGATAGTACAGGAAAAATAAAAGGTAAACCTGATTTTAAACAAGGCTCAGAGGCGTTTAAAGCTGATAAAGTTGCGTATAATTTTAAATCTAAAAAAGGTAAAATAGAAAATGCGGTTACTGCTCAAGGAGAAGGTTTTCTGCGAGGTACAGATATCAAAAAGAATGATAAAGATGAAATATATACTAAAAATGGAATTTTTACAACCTGTGATTTAGATATTCCTCATTATGGAATAGCCATTCCTAAATCAAAAACTACAAAAAAAAGAATAATTTCTGGCCCTGCTTATTTACAAATAGAAGGTGTACCATTGCCTTTGGCCATTCCATTTGGATTTTTTCCTAAGAAAAATGAGCGCGCTTCTGGCCTAGTTTTTCCTCAGATAGGAGAAGATCAATTGCTTGGATTTTTCTTTAGAGAAGGTGGTTATTATTTAGGTATTAGTGATCATCTTGATTTAAAGATAACTGGAAATATTTACACAAAAGGAAGTTTTGCTTTGAATACCTTGTCCAGATATAGTACAAAATATAAATATTCAGGTCAGATAGGTTTGGGATATAGTGATAGAAAGGAAGGAGAAAAAGGAACATCTAGTTTTAACAATCCTAAAGATTTTCAAATTAGTTGGTCACATAATCAAGATCCAGCTTTAAATCCAGGTACTACATTCAGCGCAAATGTAAATGTACAGAGTAGCACTAATTTACGTAATAACTCTTATAATGTTATAGATCAGGTAACTAATACCATAGTTTCGTCTATTAATTTCAATAAAAGCAGCAAAAACGATTTTTTCAATTTTAATTCTTCTATTTCCTATGATCAGAATACTAACACTGGTGCAGTTACTCTACGTTCACCAGAATTTAGTTTTAACACCACAAGTTTTCGACCGTTTGATAATAAAGAAAGCGTTGGAAAAAAAACTTGGATACAGAAAATAAATCTTAGATATGAATTAAATGGTCTGAATAAGGTTTCAACTGGTGATTCGACTATTCTGAAAAGAGAAACATTAGATCAATTTACTACAGATTTTAGACATTCCATACCCATTAATACTTCCTTTCAAATTTTAAAACATTTCACCTTTAGCCCATCTTTTAATTATAATGAATATTTGTACTTGCAATCTTCTTACAAATATTTCAATGGTGTAAATACCATAACAGATACTGCAAAGGGAGTGTTGAATGGTAGAGATTATGGAGCAAGTGCAAGTTTAACTACTATAATTTTCGGACAATTAAATATTAATAAATTAGGAATTAATGCCATCCGTCATGTGTTTACACCAAGTTTAGCTTTTAGTTTTCGTCCAGATTTTTCTGATCAGAAATTTGGCTTTTACCAAAAAATAAGGGATGATAGATCGCTTTCAAATCCAGAAGTGTTCTCATTATTTGAATCTGGAAGTTTCGGAGGTCCAACAAGAGGAAGATCAGAATCTGTTTCCTTTAGTTTAAATAATAACATAGAAATGAAAGTGAGAAATAAAAACGATACCATTTCTGGTTTTACAAAAGTTAAAATTTTAGAATCATTAAATTTTAATGGAAATTACAATTTCGCAGCAGATTCTTTGCGTCTAAGTACTATTTCAATGAATGGAAGAACCGTAATTTTAAACAAAATAAATATTGATTTTGGTGCAAATTATGATCCTTATGTTAGAATTAAAACTAGCGATAATTCATTCACAAGAATAGATAAGTTTGAATTGATAGAAAACTTAAGATTAATTAGATTGACGAATGCAAATTTAGCTTTGACTTCCAATCTTAATGGAACAGGAACTACTAGAAGTTCAACTGCAAATAATATCACAAATTTAAATAGCATTAATGACAATCAGCCTTCTTACGTAGATTTTAGCATCCCTTGGAATTTAGGACTTTCTTATTTTATTGTATATAATGCGGATGCTAACATAGAAGGTGGAGAAAAAAAATATACTCAAACCATTAATGTAAATGGCGATTTGAATCTGACAAAAAAATGGAAAGTTTCTGCTACTACTGGTTATAATATTAATACTAAAGAAATAACACCAACCAATATAAACATCAATCGTGATTTACATTGCTGGGATTTAGCAATAAGATGGACTCCATTTGGATTTTACCAATCTTACGGAGTAGTCTTGCGAGTAAAAGCAAGCATATTACAAGATTTAAAATTGAACAGACAAAAAGATTTTTACGTTCCTTAAAATAATTATTTAGCAAATACTCTTTTTAAAATTTCGGTTACTCTTGCTGCTGGATCTTTTCTGATTTTGGTTTCTTCTTGCCCTACCAATACAAAAAGCCCTTTTATTGCCATTCCAGTTGCATAGTTGGACAAATCTGGATTCATCTTTTTAACCAAAGGAATTTTATTATAAGTAGTAATAATATCAGCCCAATATTTTGTAGCATTTACAGAGGCCAAAGATTTATCTATTATCGGTCTGAAGCGGCTTTGTAATTCTACTCCAGTAGTTCTTCTTAGATAGGAGGTTGCAGAAGTATCAGACCCTTTTAAAATACCAACTGCATCTTTGATAGACATGGTTGTTATTGCACTTACAAAAACTGGTGCAGATTCTTTAGCCGCCAATTCTGCACCTCTATTTAATGATAAGATAAATTCGTCTACTTTATTCCCTAAACCTATCTGTCTTAATTTAGAAGCCACAATTTGCGCTTCTGGTGGAAATGGAATAAATAACAAAGGGTTTTTAAAATATCCATCTGTTTTGGATGCATTTCCAGATGCATTTCTGCTACCTACACTTAAGGCTTCTTTTAATCCGCTAGTAATTTCTTCTGTACTCAATGGTTTTCCTGAATTGTAAACTCCTTCTGCCTGTTTTTTGATTTTATTTAAATCAAATTTCTGTGAACAAGCATTTAGACCTATGGAGCAAAGAATTAATAAAAGAAGATTTTTTTTCATGATAAATTTTAGACAAGAATATAGCCAAAAATAGAATTCAAAATCTCAATTGAGAGATAAATTTTTCGTGGAAATTTTAAAATAAATTAATTTTCTTTAAATTTTAAGGAAACAGAATTTATACAATATCGTAATCCAGTAGGGTCGGGGCCATCATTAAAAACGTGTCCTAAATGTGCGTCGCAGCGTGCACAAACTACTTCATCTCTTGTCATTCCATAAGAATTATCCTCCGCAATAAGTACATATTTTTTACTTATTACATCGTAGAAACTTGGCCATCCAGTTCTAGAGTCAAACTTAGTATCGGAATTAAATAAAGGCAAATCACAGTTACTACAGCTGTAGATTCCTTGTTTTTTGTTCGAATTGTATTCCCCAGTGAATGCCATTTCTGTTCCTTTCAATCGAGTAACTTCAAATTGTAAAGGACTTAATTCTTGCTTCCATTCGGCTTCAGTTTTCACAATTTTTTTAATTGGAATTGTTAAATCAACTTTAGTTTCTTTTTTCAGTGTAGTTTCTTTTGCATCAGGTTTTTTTTGAGCACAAGCACTCAAAACCAGTATAGAAAAAGAAAGAGTTATCATTAATTTATTTTGCATAATTAAAATAACGAAGCTAAGGAGTTAAAAGTTTTCTGTTCATCCCATTATTTGTATCATTAAGGAGAAAGGAAATAGCTATATTGCTTTTTGAATTCATATAAAATATGGCAATAAAAATAAATCAACAAATTACATTTGAACAAACTTCATTTTTTAATGAATTGGAAAATAAAGATTTACAACTTTTATTAAAAGCAAAAGCAGCATTAAGTGGTTCATATTCGCCTTATTCAAAATTTAAAGTAGGCGCAGCTATTCAATTAAAAAATGGAAAAGTTGTAATTGGAAGCAATCAAGAAAACATAGCTTATCCCTCTGGTTTATGTGCAGAAAGAGTCGCATTATTCCATGCCGGATCTAATTTTCCGAATGAAGAAATAGAGGCAATAGCCGTAACATGCGATGCAGAATATGAGGTAAATGAGCCAATTGCACCTTGTGGAGCGTGTTTGCAAGTATTAGCAGAGTATCAAATGATGCAGAAAACTAAAATAAAAATTATTTTAAATGGAAATTCAGAACGCACTTTAGTTTGTGATGGGGTAGAAAATTTATTGCCTTTTCAATTTGTTGTCAATGAATTAAAAATGTAACTTATAAAACAGACTCATTTTTTGAATGTTGTAGAACCAAAATGTCTACACATATAAATCATAAATTTCTTGACCAATGCCGCCAACTTGGAGATGTGCAAGCGGATAGCTTTGTCGAATATTGTTTTGGTAATAAAATGCAACAGGAATTTTATGATTTGCTAAAGTTTGCAGGTACAGATTCAGAATTTAAAAAATTAAAAATTATTCTTAATTCTCCAAAGGAAGCATCAGCACTATTTAATTCAAAGCTAATATTTGATGAAGCTAAACTAAATTTAGGGTCAGCATTTTTTCAAGATCATGCTAGAGAAATACTTTTTTTATTAGGATCTCTCTCTCTTCCATACTGCTATGCAGCAGCAAAAGGAGCAAAAGTTCTATGCTTTTCAGATCGAATTATTTCAAATCCTGAAAAAAGATTGACAGAAACTGCTGCTTTTGTAATTAAAGTAATGGAACCTAATGCATTTGCTGAACACGGAAAAGGGCAATTGGCATGCAGTAAAATAAGACTAATTCATGCCATGGTTAGATACCACATTAAATTAAGTGGAAAATGGAATGAAATGGAAGAAAAGCCTATCAATCAAGAAGATATGGCAGGAACAAATTTATCTTTCTCAATTATTGTGCTCAGAGGACTTCGCAAAATGGGTGTAAGTTTTACAGATGAAGAAGCAGAATCCTATTTATATTTGTGGTCCATTATTGGTGGATATACGGGTGTAATCACAGATTTATTGCCTTTTGATCGTAAATCAGTATTTGATTTAGAAAGAAAAATAGCTTCTAGACAATTTAAAATCTCTAATGAAGGAAGAATGCTAAGCAATTCCTTGGTTAATTTTTTGAAAAAATCTTCACCAATTAAATTACTACAAAGTCAGCAAGAAAATATTATGCATTTTTTATTGGGCGAAAAAGTATCTGATATTATTGCAATCAAAAAAACAGGAAGTACAAGAGTTTCTTCTTTTTTGGTTTCCAATGTAAAGCAAATGATTTCCATGACTGATTATAAAAGAATTAAATTAGGCTTAGAGAAAATGTAAAGATTTTCGAAAGAAAAATTTTAGATTAATTATTAAAACAAAAAATCCACTAATTACTTAGTGGATTAAACTTAAAACAAAACAATCATATTTTTTCGATTTGGAAAATGTCAATTCTAATTTGCTCTTATTATTTTTCGATATTCTACCTGCTTTTTCACTTCATATGACATGTGTCTAGAAAGTATGTCATCATATTTTTTAGATAAATTAAATCCGAATCCTGATTCTAAAAATTCATCAAAAGCTATATTCCAGTCGCTTTTTTTAGGAAAAATAAATCCGAAATACTCGTCTTTTTGCAAATAAGGTTGAATTTTTAAATAAGCTTTTTTATTTTTTTCTAAAAACCCCCAGTAGGAGACAATTTCTACAAATCCAATGTAAGAAGGATCTTGTGCTATTTTGCTAATCACTTCTTCTGGAGATCCTACATATTCGATTTTAAGATCTGGAGCAAATGAACTTTGTAATTGCTTTACCAATTTTTCTTGAACAGATTTAATAACTACAATAGCTGTTTTATCATTATAATTAGTTTTAATATCGCTTATTCCAATAGTTGTAGGCACATTTCCATGGCTTATGAGTAGAGATTTGCTTTGTAAATAAGGAGAAGAAAAACTCACTTCTGATATTCTTTCTGGATTTATTGTTACTGCTGATGCGCCAACAATTCCTTCAGTTCGCATTTTAATATCGTCGTACAGAACATAAAAATCTTTATTACTCACAAAATTTAGTTTGATTTTTACATTTTTATTTAGCATTGCCCAATCAGAAAATTCTCGTAAAATATCAATTTCTACACCCGTTAAATCTCCATTTTCATTTCTGTAGGAATAGGGATAATTTTTCAAATATTGAACATTTAAGGTTGCTGAACCAGTAGAAACCGCTTTTGACCAAGATAGATTATTGTTCTGGGCAAAAGTTTGTAAACTTCCTAGGAAGAAAAAGAAGAGGAGTAGCTTGTTTTTAAACATCGTGATTAGTTTTTGCTAAATGATGTTTTCTACGCTCATTTAAACAAAAAGGTTATCGGTGTTATAGTTTTTAGTATTATTTTTTTCTGATAAGTCACCTTTTTCTTTTTCATTATCATTGAAATATAAATCGTCTAAATCTTCGTTTTCTAATGATTGAGCAATAAAATAGACTGCGCCGGCAACAATAATTCCGGATGCAATTGTGATTAAAAGGGTAGAAGTTTTCATATAATATTTTTTATTTTAAATCCAATTTAATGCCAATTATGGTAATTCTGGCAAAGCAATTGGCTGGTTTTCTATAGTTGAATCTATAGATAAGGTATCTAATCTGGCTGGGGCTCTATTGGTGCAATAGTATTTCTTGGTGATTTTAACGGTAGGTTTTGGAAATTTACTTTCTTTAATTCCAGATCGAGGATCTGCATATAGTTTTTCCATATACTTTCCATAAATAGGTAAAGCAGTTTTAGAACCTTCGCCCAATTGAGAAGTACGGAAATGTACACTTCTTTCATCTGCACCAACCCATACTCCAGTAATCAAATCTTTTGAAAATCCAAAAAACCAACCATCTGAATGATTTGATGTGGTACCTGTTTTGCCGCCAATTTCATTTCCTTTTTTCCAAATATCATATTCCCAAAGCGCTTGAGAAGTTCCACCAGGTTCTTCTATTCCACCTTTAAACATATACAACATTAGCCAAGCAGACTCTTCACTCAATACCTTTTTGGATTTTGGCTCAAAAGTTACCATCGTTTTATTATTTTGATCAGCGATGCTTTTTACCAAAAATGGTTCAATTCTGTTTCCTGTATTTAAAAAACTTCCATAAGCACCCACCATTTCATAAAGTGAAACATCACTCACACCTAAACAAATTGAAGGAACCGATTTTAAAGGACTGGTAATACCTAATTGATGAGCATATTTCACCACATTTTCCCAACCTACTTTTTCTGTAAGTTGGGCAGTTACAGAATTTACTGATCTTGCCATTCCCCAGCGTAAGGTCATATCATATCCAGTAAAATTCCAATCACTATTTTTGGGCGTCCATTGCTTTTCTTCGCCGTCTTCAGTGTATTTAATCGTAACGGCTTTGTCTGTAATTTTATCGCATGGCGAAAAACCATTTTCTAAAGCTGCCCCATAAGCAAATGGTTTGAAAGTGGAACCAGGTTGTCTTTTTGCTTGCTGCACATGATCAAATTGGAAATATTTATAATTAATATCTCCAACCCAAGCTTTAATTTGACCCGTAAAAGGATCTAAAGTAATTAGGCCAGCATGCAAAATAGAAGCATAGTATTTAAGAGAGTCTAAACTAGAAAAGGTGGTATCTTTTTCACCTTTCCAAGTAAAAACTTTCATTCGTTTAGGTTGATTTAAAACTGAATAAATAGAATCTGAATTGTTATTATATTTTTTCGACAAAAATTTATAATTAGAAGTTCTGCTTGCTAGGTTTTCAATAAAATCTTTAATTTCCACATCATTCTCATCACGCCAAGGATTTTCTTTTTCCCAATGTCGATAAAATTTTTGTTGTAAATTTTTCATTTGTTCTTCCACAGCCTGTTCGGCATGCTTTTGTAGATTTGAATTAATAGTGGTGTAAATTTTCAATCCATCAGCATATAAATCGAAATCGTTCTCTTTGGCCCAGTCTTTTAAATTTCTTGCTACTGCATCTCTCAAATAAGAAGCATTATCTGAACTTTCGTCTTCAACAAATGGAATAAGTTTAATTTTGCTTTTTACAAATTTCTCAAACTCCTTTTCATTGATTTTTTGGTATTTCAACATTTGACCAAGTACAATATTTCTTCGTTCAAATGATTTTTCTAGCCTATTAAATGGATTATACGTAGTAGGTGCTTTCAGCATTCCAATTAATAATGCAGATTCTGGAACATTTAAATTTAAAACCTCTTTACTAAAATATGTTTTGGCGGCTGTTCCTATACCATAAGAGTTATTTCCAAAATTTACGGTGTTTAAGTACAATGCTACTATTTCATCTTTACTGTAAACATATTCAATTTTCAAAGCCGTGTTCCATTCTTTGAATTTTGCAACTATTACCCTCAAACCTGGAATGTATTTAATAAATCCTTGAGAAGCACGATACCTAGTTTTGAATAAATTTTTAGCTAATTGTTGAGTTATCGTGCTTCCTCCTCTGTTTTCACCTTTTGCATTATAATATACAATGGATAATATAGATTTGAAATCTACTCCGTTATGATCAAAAAATCGGGCATCTTCTGTTGAAACGAGAGCATCTATTAGAGATTTTGGAAGTTCTTGATAGGTAACTGTAGTTCGGTTTTCTTTAAAAAATTTACCGATAAGCACACTATCTGATGTATAAATCTCTGTAACTAAAGACATTTGAGGTCTTCTGATTTCACTTATAGATGGTGAATATCCAAACAAGTAAAAAAGATTAAACTCTATGGAAAGAAAGAAAACAACAATACTTATGAAACACCAAAACACAAATCGGAAAATTTTCTTCAATACAGGATTTACCTCACTCATCAATTAAAAAAAATTTATTAAACAGTAAACCTAGACATATTTACCAGCATGGAAAAGAAATGAGCAATAATTTTTTTCTATAAAGTAAATTTCATTCCATCTATTGCATAAACGTAATTTAAAGACTCTTTATTTTTCAACATTTCATCACCAAAATGAGTGAGTACCAAATTGCTACAGTTCAGTTTTAAGTAATTTTTTTTTATATCGCTTATATTCATGTGCCCTGGACTTATATTTTTGTAATTATTACATTCACAAATAAAAAGATCGGCTTTATCAGAAAGAGAAATTAATTCATCTGTCCATTCTGTATCTCCTGAATAGGCAAGAGTTTTTCCATTAATCTCAAAACGTAAACCGTGTGGCTGGCTTAATACTGCATGCAAAACAGGATAAGCAGTGATTTTTATTGATTGAAATTTAATTTCTTCATAATTATTATACTCAATATAATGCAAAAATTCATTTTCCAAAACATCTTCTGCTCCAGCATATAACAAAGAAAATAATGCATTTATTTTTTCCTTACCGCCCACAGGAGAAATTATTGTGAGGGGAAATGTTCTTTTTTCAACTTTAAATAATTGTAAAATAATAAAAGGAATGCCACCGAAATGATCGCCATGAAAATGGCTAATTACAATTGCATTCAGACTTTTTGTATCTATTCCGTATCTTTTTAATCCAGCCAATGCACTGGATCCACAATCAATTAAAAATTGAATGTTTTGTGTTTTTACATGAAAACAAGTATGTAAGTTTCCACCCGAACTGAAAGCATCTCCACAACCTGCTACTGTTATTTCAATTTCATCATTTTTCATTGGCAAAAATTAAGATTATAACAACTATTGCTATAAAACAAAAATGACCGGATAAACCGGTCATTTTGTTTTGTGTTTCAATTATTTTTTAGGAGAAACTTTTTCTGCCTCCTTCATTCCTTCTTCTATCATTCCATAGAATTGATCTAATTTGGGAAGAATTAAAATTCTTGTTCTTCTATTGATAGACCTTCCAGATTCATTGTCATTGGTTGTAAGTGGATTATAAGAACTTCTTCCAGCTGCTGTTAATCTTTTTGGATCTACTTTAAAATCATTTTGTAAAATACGAATAATGGTAGTTGCTCTTTTAGCACTTAAATCCCAATTGTCTTTTAAATTGCCATTAAAGTAAGGAATATTATCTGTGTGCCCTTCTACCATTACATCCATATCAGGCTTGTTGTTTACTACTTTAGCTACTTTACCTAATACTTCTCTTGCTCGTGCAGAAACTTCATAACTTCCACTTTTAAACAAAAGTTTATCAGAAATTGAGATAAAAACAACTCCTTTTTCTACATTAATTTCTATGTCCTTGTCCTCCATTGAGCCAACCGCACCTTTCAAACTTGTAACTAATGCTATCGTAACACTGTCTTTCTTATTTAATGCCTCATTTAATGTTTTTATTTGAGTGTCTTTTTCTCTCAAACTTTCTAAAGATTTTTCAAGATTTACAGATTCTTGTTTAGACAGTGTTGAAAGATTTCCAATATTATTTAGTAATAAATAATTTTGTCCTTTTAATGATTCTACTTCTTTATCATAAGAAGCTTTCGCCGATTCTTTATCTCGGTTGCAATCATTTAATTGGTTTTTTGTTAAACTCAATTCGTCTTGAGTTTTTTTATAAGAATCACTAAGTGTATTAAATTTCTTTTTAGATACACATGCACTCAACAGAAAGGGTAATGTTGCTGCAATAAAAAGTACTTTTTTCATTTTCGAGAGTTAATTAATGATGGTAAAATATGGCGCAAAGATGTAAATTATTACTGATTAATCAAGTACAATGCCACATCAAAACGATTTAACTTTTGTAATAATATTTAAAGCATAAAATTAATTAATTTTTATAAAACAGCCATTTTCCCAATTCTTTAAAAGTTGGTTTTTTGCCATACATTAAAATACCTGTTCTGTAGATTTTAGCGGCAAACCAAACAGTGCCGATAAATCCAAAAATTAACAAAATAATAGATAAAATTATTTCCCAAACTGGAACACCAAATGGAATTCTAGTCATCATGGCAATGGGAGAAGTAAATGGAATAATTGAAAACCAAAACGAAACTGGACTATCTGGAAATCTGATAATGTAATTAGAAGAAACAATAATCGAAAGTATAAGCGGAACAGTGACAGGAAACATAAACTGTTGAGAATCTGAATCGGAATCTATTGCTGAACCGATGGCTGCAAATAATGCACTATACAATAAGTAACCTCCAATAAAATAAATTAGAAAACAACTTAATAAAAGAGGAAAGTTTAAAGTAGAAAGGGAATCCATTACCATTTTTGCTGGGTCTGTTTCTGAGTTTGCAGCTTTCATTTTTTCTGATCCTTGGCTTAATTCTGTTTGTGCAGATTTTGAAAATTGCTCGGCAGGATTTCCCCCAATAAAGTTTGAAGCAACTGATCCTAAAGCTACTGTAACTACTATCCAAAGTAAAAATTGAGTTAAACCGACCATTGCAATTCCAATTATTTTTCCCATCATCAATTCAAATGGCTTTACCGATGAAATTAAAACTTCTATGATTCTAGAAGTTTTTTCTTCTGTAACGCCACGCATTACTTGAACACCATAAACAAAGATGAACATGTAAATTAGAATGGAAAACAATAATCCAATAAAGGAAGTAGCACCTGAACTAGATTCTTCTTCACCAGTTTCAGTTATTTTTTTGGTATCAATAGAAACAGAAGTCTTTAGATTATTTAATTCAGTTGTATCTATGCCAGAAGCAATTAGTTTTTTATCTCTGATTAATATCTCAAGTTTTTCTTCAACATCATCTATCAAAACAAAACCAGGTTGCTTTTCTCCATACATCTGTATTCCGCTGGGTTTGTTATTTTCAAATTTTGGTAAGTAAAGCAAAAAATCAGCATCGCCTTTCAAAAAACCTTTCTTTGAATCTTCTAAACCCTCATCACTAAATTCAAAATTAAGATTTGCAGTATTTTTAAATTTCCCTTCAAAATAATTGTTATCATCAACTACAACAATTTTTTTGCTTTCTTCAAACTTATCACCTTTTAAAATTAAAGCAAATACAAGCCCATACATCAACATGATCAATATTGGAACTCCAAAAGTAACCAACAAAAAAGATTTCTTTTTTACTCTAGAAAGGTATTCTCGTTGTATGATTAGTAAAATTTTATTCATTTATTTTTAATTTTGAAAAAAATCAAATAGCTTAATTTACACTGCTAATAAAGATATCATTGATAGAAGGAATTACTTCTTCAAACTTTACAATTTGAACTCTACTTATAAGTGCTGAAAGCAATTCGTTTGCAGTTTGGTAGGAGTGGAGATCAAAAACAGCCGTTCTATTTCCATCCATTTCTTCATCAGATTTTACTTTGAAATGGAAAGTAAAATCTCCGTTTATATTTTTTAGATCTCCAATATACTCTACTTTAAAGGAATTTGTTTTATATGAATTCTTAATCTCTTTAACTGTTCCGTCCAGTATTTTTTCAGATTTGTTTAATAGTGCAATGCTATCACAAAGTTCTTCTACAGATTCCATTCTATGGGTTGAAAAAATAATAGTTGCACCATTTTGATTTAATTCTAAAATTTCATTTTTTATAATTTCTGCATTTATTGGATCAAAACCTGAAAAAGGTTCGTCTAATATCAACAGGCTTGGGTTGTGTAAAACTGTACTAACGAATTGCACTTTTTGCTGCATTCCTTTGCTCAATTCTTCCACTTTTTTGTTCCACCAAGTTTGAATTTCCATTTTTTTGAACCAATATCGAATTTTATTTTCAGCATCAGAGCGGCTCATTCCTTTTAATTGAGCCAAATAAAGCATTTGCTCACCAATTTCCATTTTTTTGTACAAACCACGTTCTTCTGGTAAGTATCCAATTTGAGAAATATGTTTTCCACTTAGTTTTTCTCCATTAAATAAAACTTCGCCACTATCCGGTGCAGTTATTTGATTAATAATTCGAATTAAAGAAGTTTTTCCAGCACCATTTGGTCCTAATAAACCAAATATTTTTCCTTTCGGAATTGTCATACTTACATCATTCAATGCTCGATGACCGGAATATTGCTTTACTATATTTTTTATCTCAAGCATAAAATTTACAAAAATGAAAGATAGAAGAAATTATACTATTTATGACTTTACGTGAGTGTTTGCTAATTCAAAAACACCTTGATCAGAAAAGGTTTGAGTGCTGTTTATGCACTTTTCTGCTGCATTCAAAGCTGCTTTGGCAACTAATTGTGAAGAAATCGGAGTGTATTTTTTTAGTAATCCTAAACCGTTTAGAAATTCAATAACCTGTAAACTAATTTTTTCACCGGATCGCTCTTTCTTTCGATTTCCTTTCAAAGATGAAGGTTGAATTATTGCCAATCCTTTGAAATTTAATTTTTTAATTACGTTTTCTAATTGACCTTTAATTTTAGCATAAAAGAAAGGGGAAGAACTATTTGCACCAAGAGAGGATATTAAAACGAAAACACCAACTGCGTTTTTATTACACGCTTTAGCAAATTCGTATTGAAAGGTATAATCAACTTGGAACTGTTTCTCTTTAGAGCCTGCATCTTTTATAGTAGTTCCTAAAGCTGAATAAGCAACATCTCCACGAACTAGTTGATGCCAAGTACTTGGCTTTTCGAAGTTTATTAAATATTCTTTAAGTTTTTTATGAGTTTGCCCACTTGGTTTTCTGGTGAAAGAAATGATTTCGTCATAATTAGGACTATTGATTAATTCTAATAAAATCTCATTGCCTACTAAGCCTGTACTTCCAATAATTAGTGCAGTTTTCATGGTGCAAAAGTAGAAGAGTTTTTGATTTTCTCTTTAATCCAAAAATTTATAATCGAATTTTCTTTAAGAATTTTAAAGCCATTGCTAACTAAAACTTTTTCTGAGGCTATATTTGTTTTTAAAGTTTCAACTCTAATAATTTTTACCGTTGGATTTTTAAATGCCCAGTTTACAAAACCGTTCACCATCTCTTTCATTATTCCTTGATTTCTGAATTCTGGGAAGGTAGAATATCCAATTTCTACAGATCCGATTTCATTAGGAATGTTTCTAAAAAAAATATCGGCAACTAATGTATTGGTGTTCTTATTTTTTGCAAGCCAAATGGTTTTAAAAAAATTTATTTTACCTTTTCTGTTTAATTCTGGCAACTTATCATATTCCAAAAGTTCTCTATAATCCTCATCAAATTCTCTTTCGATAATCTGACATTTTAATTCTTTCTCCAAAGAACCATCATTTAAAAGATACAATTCAAGCTGCTTATACTTTAATGGAAACAAAAAAAGTCTTTCGGTATCTATCATGAATAATTAATTGTCTAATTTGGCAAATAATTTATAAAAATAATTTATGTTTTTTAACATAATCAAAATTAAAAATTACTTAAAGCTGTGCATTCTGATTTTTATTCCGATAATTTTTTCTCAATGTGAAAAAGAAGATAGGAAAAGAGAATTTGTTGCTTCTATTATAGATGTCAAAGTACCAGATTTAAGTGTTCAAGGTGATTCAATAATTGTCGAAATTACTTATTTACAAAAAACTGAGTGCGCTTTAGATCAAAGGCTTACTTTGGAAAATATCAGCAAAAAGGAAAAAATAATTACAATTTTTGAAACCTTTGATTTTGAATCTATTTGCGATCAGAAAGCTGAAAGTAAAAAAATGGGGATTAAAATTGCAATGAATGATACTGGAAAAGTTTTTCTTAAATTTAGAAATACGCTTCAGACAAAAGGAAGTCAAATTGGATTTATACGTGACAGTGTTATTGTAAACAAAAAACAGTAAAAATTTAAAAAGTCCTTTTTTGAGATAAGTTTTTATCCTTAACCCCGCCTTTTTTATCAGAAGGATGTTGAGCATCTTTTCTCACTTGACCATTATAATCCGATTTTTCTTTCAAATCGTTTGGAGAAGGTTTGCCATCTCTATGGTCTTGGTTTACAATCGAATCTTTTTGCTGTTTCGTTTTGGTCGATTCATTTTCACGATCCGTATCGTTAGAATCTTCGTCAAAATCTTTATCATACTCAATATTTGGATGATTTACTTTAGCTATCTTTTCAGAGTTTTCGCTTTTGTTTTTAGAAGTTTCCATAATTTTTTTTAAAAAATTGCCAGCTTCACCATTAACGTAAAGCTGACAATTATAATTTAGACCGGACGTCGACCACTAATTATATTAAACAGAACTGCTATAACGGCAATTACCAATAAAACATGAATAATTCCTCCAGCAGAATAAAAGAAAAATCCAAAAATCCATCCGATTACAAGAATCACCGCGATGATGTACAAAATACTGTTCATAATATCAATTTTAAGTTTATGTTGTATTTGAAAATAATGAAAAATAATGCCAACGAAACAAAAGCAAATATTCATTAAGTTCGATTTCGTAAAAAACATAAAATGGATTGAATTAGAGCCAACTTGAAAATTTTAGATTAAGAATTAATTTTTAAATAAAAACTATGGCATAAGTCAATTAGCAAATTAGATACACAAATGATAGAAAAATTTACTCAATTTTTGCTTCAGAAAAAATATTTTTATTGAAATCTATCTTAAAATTTACTTTCAATTTTGAAACTGTGCTAGGTTAATGATTAGCTTTGCTAAAACCTTCTTATGCTCATAATCAAACTAATTCGTGAAAGTTTTGCTTTTGCATTTACTGCTTTACGTGTCAATAAATTAAGAACCTTTCTTTCCTTGTTAGGAATTTCTATTGGAATATTTACCATTATTACTGTTTTCACGGTGGTAGACTCATTGGAGAATAATATAAGAGGTAGTGTTGCAAAACTTGGTGACGATGTTCTTTATGTTCAAAAATGGCCTTGGGTTTTTGATTCTAATTTTCCTTGGTGGAAGTTTTTTCAACGACCAGTTCCTAGCTACAAAGATTTTGAAGGTTTAGAAAAACGATTGACAAGGATAGATGGAATCGCTTATGTCCTTGATTTGAGAGGTAAAACCGTAAAATACGGAAGTAATAATATTGAAAATGTTAGCATCTCATCTGTTACAAATGATTTCAATAAAGTAAGAACGCTTGAATTTGAAAGCGGAAGATATTTTTCTTCGATGGAATCTCAAAGCGGAAAAAATTATTCCATCATCGGGTTTACCGTTGCCGAATCCTTATTTCCAGGTATAGATCCAATCGGTAGAGAAATAAAAACTTTAGGTAGAAATTTATTGGTAATTGGAGTTTTAAAAAAAGAAGGAGACGATATTTTGGGTTCTAGTTCCGATGAATCTATCTTCATTCCAATGAATTTTGCTCGAAAAGTAATAGATACTAAAAACGAAGGTGACCCATTCATTATGGTAAAAGGAAACGGAACTATTCAAAAAGGAGAATTAGAAAATGAATTGAAAGGTGCAATGAGAGCGGTAAGAAAAATAAGTCCTAGAAAAGATGATAATTTTTCAATTAACCAATCTAGCTTATTGGCAAAACCTATGGAAAGTACTTTTGGTGTTTTAAATATTGCTGGCTGGGTGATAGGTGGTTTTTCTATTTTGGTTGGAGGCTTTGGAATTGCAAATATTATGTTTGTTTCCGTTAAAGAGAGAACAAGTGAAATTGGAATTCAAAAATCATTAGGCGCGAAAAATTACTTCATACTATTACAATTTTTGGTAGAAGCAATCGTGTTGTGTCTTTTGGGTGGAGCTATTGGTTTGGCAATCGTTTATTTAATTACTTTAGGAGCATCAGCTGCTGGCTTTGAAATAGGATTATCTTTGAAAAATATCTTTGTGGGTTTGTCCGTTTCCGCCATCATTGGAACTATTTCGGGTTTCTGGCCAGCTTATTCGGCGTCTAAATTAGACCCAGTGGAAGCTATTAGAGCCAAATAATGATTAAATAATATTTTTTTCTAATGCCTCTGAGATTAATTCTTCTTTGGTAATAGGTACTACACCAACTTTTTCGCAAACTAAACCTCCAGCTAAATTGGCTAATTCTGCGGCTTCTATTACCGATAATCCAGCTGCTAAAGCTAATGAAGCCACACTTATTACTGTGTCTCCAGCACCAGATACGTCAGCAATATTTCTTACATGTGCAGGTATTATTTTAGATTCGTTCCCATCTGTAATATAAATGCCAGCATCTGAAAGTGTAATCATTATTGCTTTTGCATTTAATTGATTTTGCAAATTAGAAACAACTTTATTTAATTCTGGAATATTTTTATTACTCACATTTACTTTCATTCCATCATTTAATTCCTTTAAATTTGGTTTAAATAAGGTAACATGATGATAATGATGAAAATTTCTTTTTTTAGGATCAACCGTAACAGGAATATTTTTCAAAAAGCAAATAGCCACAACATCTGCTATTAGTTTTTCTGAAATTACTCCTTTATCATAATCTTCAAAAATTACAACATCAATTCTCAGCTTGTCTATTAATTCTTTAATTCTACTGTACAATTGTTCGCGTTCATTTTCATTAATCTCAAGATCTGTTTCAGAATCAATTCTTAAAACCTGTTGAGTGTGGGCAATTACTCTTGTTTTACTCGTTGTGATTCTTGAATTTGATTTAATAATACCTGCAGTACTTATTTCTGCATTATTCAAAAGTTCTAAAAAAGATATACCATCTAAGTCTTCACCAATCACTGAACATAAAATAGGGATTGCACCTAATTCCCGAATGTTTAAAGCCACATTTGCTGCTCCGCCTAGGCGGTTTTCTTTATTATTTATATTTACAATAGGCACAGGTGCTTCTGGCGAAATACGATCGACTTTGCCCCATAAATAAGCATCAATCATCACATCTCCTATGATTAATGCAGTAAGATTTGAAAATAATTCAATATCTAATTCTGGAGTTTTAAGTTTCATTTTAAACTAATTTTTCTAATGCTAATTTTATTCTCCGAACGGCTTCAATCAATTTTTCTTCTGCCGCAGCATACGAAAATCGAATACTATTATCATCTCCAAAAGCATCTCCAGTTACAAGTGCTACATGTGCTTCATTTAGTAAGTACATGCACAAATCGGTAGAATTCTTTATGATTTCTAAACCATTTTTTTTACCTAAATAATAGCTTATATCTGGAAAAAAATAAAAAGCTCCTTCGGGTAAATTCACTTTTATTCCTGGAATTTGAATTAATAAATTGTAGACCACATCTCTTCTATGTTTAAAAGCTGCACACATATCTTCTGTGGTGGACATAGGCGAGTTCAAAGCAGCAATTCCCGCTCTTTGTGCTATAGAACAGGTTCCAGAAGTAATTTGACTTTGCATTTTGTCGCAAGCAGCTGCTATTTCTTTGGTTGCTGCCAAATATCCAACTCTCCACCCCGTCATTGCAAATGCTTTTGAAAATCCATTTACCACAATCACTCGGTCTTTTAATTCGGGTATTTGTGCTATGCTAAAGTGGTGACCTACAAAATTGATATGCTCATAAATTTCATCTGAAATAATGGCAATATTTGGATACCTTTTAAATACTTCTCCTAATTTTTCTAATTCTACCTGACTATATACACTTCCAGTAGGATTGCAAGGAGAAGAAAACATAAACAATCTAGTTTTTTCAGTTATTGCACTTTCTAATTGTGCTGCAGTAATTTTAAAATTACTCTCTACAGTACTTGGCAAATAATTCACTTTTGCTTCTGCAAGTTTAATCATTTCCGAATATGAAACCCAGTATGGGGTTGGAATAATTACCTCATCTCCAGGATTTAACAAACATAAAACGGCATTTGCTAAAGCTTGTTTTGCTCCTGTAGAAACTACAATCTGATCAGCCGTATAACTTAAATTATTTTCGGTCAATAATTTTTTTGCGATTGCGGATCTTAATTCTGGATAGCCAGCTACAGGAGTGTAAAATGTATATCCTGCATCTATAGCTTCTTTTGCTGCGGTTTTTATATGATCTGGAGTTTGGAAATCGGGTTCTCCGAAACTCAAGTTTATAATATCTATTCCTTTACTGCTTAATTCACGGCCCTTTTTGGCCATACTTATCGTTTGTGATTCGGATAAATTATTAATTCTGTCTGATAAGTGGATCATAGATTAGGAAATCTGTTCTTTGAAATTAAAGGCGAACTCGCAATGTGAAACTCGTTACTAAATTATAAAAACCTGTTCCGCTTGCTCTTTTTGTAATATTTATCATAGATACTGTACTTCTTAAATTAGCGCTTAGTCGGTCAGAAATTATATAACCAATACCGCCACCAACATTATAATCTGTTCTAAAAAAAGTTTCTGTTTGATCTACAAAATCCAATCCATTGCTAAATTTGGCATTTAATAACAATCCTAATGCGGCTCCGACTTCAACATTTAATTTTTTGGTAGCTTTATAATAAAACATCAACGGTACTTCTACATAATTTAAACGAAGTTTAAATGGATCAACTGCAAGATTGGTAGAATCTATGATACTACTACTGCCTTTTTGAGCATATAAAAATTCCAAGCGAAGTCCTGCTTTTTCTGAAAATTTATTTTCTATGCCTGCTCCAATTACCAATCCCACTTTGTTAAAACCAATTAGACTGTCACCATTTACTTGTGAAGCATTCATTCCTGCAATTAAAACTGCACTGAAATTCTGTGCTTTAACAAGATAGCTACTAGATAAAAGAAAAACAATTAAGAAACTTTTCCGCATTAAATTCACAAAATCGATAATTTCAAACATACCGAAAAGTTTCAAATCTCAAATCATCTCAAATTTTAATTTAATTTTATAAAATATTTAATAAATTATATTGAAACTAGATTCACGTAAAATCCTAATTATCTCTCTGATTATTAGTATTATTTTATCTTCAATTAAATTTTCTGCTTGGATTTTAACTAATTCCACAGCAATCTACAGCGACGCTTTGGAATCCATAATTAATATAGCAGCGGGCAGTTTTGCTTTATTTAGCATTCATTTAGCGGCTAAACCCAAGGATATAAATCATCCTTATGGTCATGGTAAAATAGAATTTTTTAGTTCAGGATTCGAAGGTGGGCTTATCATTATTGCTGGTTTTGCTATTTTGTTTAAAGCTTTTTGGTCTATGATTCATCCAGTTATTATTCAAAACTTATCTCTAGGTGTATTATTAATTGCTTTTACAGGAATTATAAATTTCATAACGGGATATTATTTAATTGATACTGCTAAAAAAACAAATTCAGTAACGCTGCAAGCAGATGGAAAACATTTGATTTCTGATGCTATTAGCAGTATTGCTATTGTTTTGGGTTTAGTGATAATAAAATTCACTTCTTACACTATTATTGATTCCATCATTTCTATTGCAGCAGGATTATTTATTTTGTATCAAGGAATTATGCTGCTTAGGAAATCTGTTGCTGGACTCATGGACGAAACAGATTTGCCATTGTTGAGCAAAATTATTAACGCAATAAAATTAGAAAGAAGAGATGAATGGATAGATGTTCATAATTTAAGAATTCAAAAATATGGCTCCACTATTCATATGGATTGCCATATTACTTTACCTTATTATTTAGAATTAAGTGAAGTTCATCAACAAATTTCTGTTTTGGAAGAAGTTATAAATAATGAAAATACAGAAGCGGAATTTTTTATTCATACAGATCCTTGTATTCCTATTTGCTGCCAATATTGTAGAATGAAAAAATGTGCAGTAAGGCAGTTTTCAAAAATAATGGATATAGAATGGAATACAGAAAATATGGTAAAAAACGAAAAACACAGAATTGAATAAATGAATTTTAATATAAGAGTTTACGGTTTATTAATATATAAAAATCAGGTGTTGATATCTGATGAAAAATATAAATCTCATTTAATAACTAAGTTTCCTGGTGGTGGATTAGAAGTTGGAGAAGGGCTTCTAGATTGCTTAAAAAGAGAATTTAAAGAAGAATGTGGAATTGAAATAGAAGTTATTTCACATTTCTACACTACAGACTTTTATCAAAAATCAGCATTTGATGATTCTCAATTGATAAGTATTTATTACTTAATAGATACCAAGGAAAAACAGTTATTTCCAACATCTGAAAAACTCTTTAATTTTGTGGAAAACACTGATCAATGTTTAAGATTTCAAAATATAGAAAGTATTTCTGATGAAGATTTAACTTTTCCGATAGATCAATATGTTTTGAAAATGATAAAAAATTACATTAATGATAAAGAGTGATTTTTTTGAAATTGGATTAAAGTCTATTTTACCACCGAATTTTTTCTTTATTTAAAAAAGCAGCTATTCCTTTTTTACAATCATCTGATGATCTGGCTTGTGCATTAGTTTCTGATGCTAATTTTAAGGCTTTGTCTAAAGTCAATTGAGGTAATTTTGCTATTAAATCTTTAGTCAATTTAATGGAATTAACAGAGCTTCTTTCTACAATATTCCTAGCAAATTGATGAACTTTTTCTTCAATTTCTGCTGGTTTTACTACATAGTTCACTAAACCAGAATATCTTGCTGAATTTGCATTAATTAATTCTCCGGTAAGTAATAATTCTCTAGATTTACCCTCACCAATTTTTCTAATTAAGAAATAAGTCACTAATGCTGGAACAAAACCAATTTTAACCTCTGTATATCCGAAATCTGCTTCTGGAACTGCAAATACAAAATCGCAAACAGTAGTTAAGCCGCAACCACCTGCTATTGCATGACCTTCTACTTGAGCAATAGTTACTTTTGACATTAAATATATTTTTTCAAATAGTTTTTTTAGTTCATCTGAATCACTGAGATTTTCTTCCAAACTGTTTTTTTGCAATTGTTGTAAATATTCTAAATCTGCTCCTGCGCTGAATACATCACCGTTTGCTCGCAAAACAACCACTTTTACCTCGTCATCTTTTTCAGCATTTGTGAAAGCTTGAGTCAATTCTTTTACTAAAGTTTGATTCAATGCATTTTTTTTATCAGGTCTATTGATCGTTATATATGCAATCCGATGATCAATACCATAAGAAACCATACTCATTTCCTTCTTTGCCATAATTCAATTTTTTGCAAAGATAATATTTAAAATCAGAGAGCAATTGTATAGAATCCTGTATTTAAAGAATGAACTTTTGAATTATTTTGGGTAATAATTTCTTTAATTAACTTTTCTTCTTCTAATGAATATCTTTTATCCAATATAAAAATTTTGTCGCCAGTTCCAATTAATTTTTTCTGTAATTTTTTAATATTCATTTTTTCAATATAAATTATTTTAATATTTTTTGGAATACCCATTTCCTCATTTTTATTTAAACAAAAAATTGAAAGATTATTTATTTGCAAATAATTGGATGATTTAATTAAATAATTTGTGATTGTATCTTTTGTTAAAATTTCAGGATAATCAATTCCATATTTATTAAAAATATTAGCTGTTGAGAAATTCAATTCTTTTTGAGAAATATCATTATTAGCGATTAAACAACTTTTTTCGCCGTCGAGGTAAGTTATTAACATACCTTTGTCTGTACTATTGAAAATAATTTTCTTTTGTATGGAATTAGAAATTTTATCATAGACTCCCAAACCGAAAATTAATAATAAACTAAATAAAATTCTTAATAAGTATTTATTTTTCCTAGTTTCCATAAAGGAGATTAATAAAATAATTGAAATACATAAGAGAAAAAATTGAGAAGTTGAGAACCATAAAGCACGATCAACGGAGCCCGGTAAATTTCCAATGAATGCCAATGAGGTGTTCATAAATTCTATAATATAATGAAGTACAAAACCCATTTTAGTGGCAATAATTGGAAATGGATTTAGAAATAAAATAAAAACTCCAGCATATAAAACCAAGGTTGCAAGCGGTATAACAATTAGATTTGACAATAAAAAATAATTAGGAAACTGATGGAAATAATAAACCGATAACGGGAATGTAACAATTTGAGCAGCTATAGAAACGGTAATCAAAACCCAAACAGATCGAACTATAAAATGAGTAGGAGTGTAGAGCTTCTGCAGTTTAGGCTGGAAATAAATTATGCCAGATAATGCTATATAAGATAATTGAAAACCGACATCAAATAAATAATTACTGTCATAAATTAATAAAAATAAAGCAGAAATTGAAATATTGTTAAATACATTAGCAGATCTTTTAGTTGCTAATCCTAAAATTATAAAACTCAACATTACTGCAGCTCTATTTACTGCTGGAGACAATCCAGAGATAATGGCGTAAAACCAAACTGCAAAAATTAAAATAATGGTTTTTAAAATTTTGCCATACTTTATTTTATCTAAAAATGATAAAAGAAAATTGAGCATAACGAAAATAATTCCAACATGTAATCCTGAAACAGAAAGAACATGTGTAGTTCCAGTATTTTGATAAGCCTGAACCACTTCTTCACTTAAATCTGAACGGTAACCCAAAACCAAAGTGGAGGCGAGACTTACAGACTCTGGTGATAAAAGATATTTTTTATAAATAAGTATGCAAAAATCTCTAAGTTTCATACTTTGATAGATCAAAGAATTCCCGCTATTTCTGTTTAATAATTTACATTCCCATCCGTTTACATACGCCTGATGAAATATTTGCTTATTTGCCATGTAGGTTTTATAATCAAATTGATAAGGATTTAAAGGTTTACTAATTAAAGAATATTTAGCTGGTATAATTAATTCCTCTCCATAATATAATTCTGGAATTCTAGAAGTATCGCTCAAATAAACTAATAGCTTCCCAGAAATTGGCGAAACTGAATTTTGCTTTATGCTATTTAGAACTTCTGCTTGAAAAAGTATTCCTTTTACTTTCAGTTGTGGTTGTCCAATAATCTTAACATGAAGATATTCAGATTTGGAATTTTTAAAATGCTGTACTTGGTGAAATTCATTAGAACTTAAATTCAACCAAGCCCCAAAGCAAAACGCAAAACCAGAGATTGCAAAACCACTTATCCATCTAAAGCGAAATCTAAATTTATGTTTGTAAAGTTTAATTACAAAAAAAGAGAAAATTAAAAAGGATAAAAAAACAAACAAAAAAGTATTAGTTGATGCTTCTAATTCTAAATATTTTGCAAAAATAATTCCAAAAGCTAGTGGAATCACCAACCTTACAATAGGTATTTGAGAAAGTAAATACTTGTTCATCGCTAAAAACGATTAGGTAGTATAAAATCAAATTAAATTTAGGTAAAATTTATCAAACTTTATTATTTATTAAAACTTAATATTTTGTAATTAAACAAGCTAATAAAACATTTTCTAAAACTCTTAACCATTCTTTTAGGTATTTCTAATACAAGTCAACATTTAATTTTAGCACATAGATTAAAAATAAGGTGAAAAAGGTATTAAATAGCTATTAAATAGGATTTTGACATTATTAAAAGTCAACCTCACAACATATAAGTAAAATAGGCAATCTTATTATAAACCATTTCAACTTATCTAAAAAATGTTAATTAAGCAACAAGTTTAATTTTTATCTAAGCAAAATCTATACGATGGAGTAATGAGTTAAACATTAGAATTTATCAGATAAAAATAATATATAGACAGGAGGAATTTCAAACCTTATTATGTGATTAAAAAAGAAGCATTAAATTATTTTTAAAAAAATATTACCTAATTTTAAAAATTTCTAATCATCTAATAAGGTTGTTTTATGAATATTAAAAATTTATTACTAAGCTAATAAGGTAAATTTTAGAATTAACATGAAAAACTCAACATGATCAAATTAAACAAACAAATAAAATACTTTCAAAGCTTTCAAACATGTTAGAACCAAAAAGGTTAAACTTTTCAACAATCTCAAATTTCAAGCTTAACTATTTTGAGATTCTATGCAGTAGAAATAATCTCAAAAAAAAGTATCTAAAAAAAATATCCTTTCATATATCATTTTGTATGTTTTATAATTTTAGTATTTTAGCCAATAACTAAAAAAATACTATGCACCTGGATAACATTAAAAATATTCTCGTTCCAATTGATTTTTCGCCTGCCTCTCTAGTAGCTTTAGAACACGCAAAATACGTTGCTAAAGAAACAAAAGCCGTTTTAAACCTGCTTCATGTACATGAAACTCCTAATTTTTCATCATCACTGAAAAAACTTTTGTTTAAATCGGACGATGATCAGCAGATTGTTGAAAACTCTGTAGATCAGGATTTGAAAGAAATTGCTGCTGGATTACCTTCTGATTTAGCTCATAATGTGATGATCAGGAAGGCTTCTAGTAAGATTTATAAAGAAATTATTGAAGCAGCTAGAGAAATAAGAGCAGATTTGATTTTAATTGGAACCCATGGAAGCACTATTACAGATAGTTTTGTAGGAGGTTCAAATACTTTTCGAGTAGCTTGTCTTTCTCAATGTCCAGTTATATCTGTTCATTCTGATAGCGGAAATCGTGGAATTAAAAATATTGTTTTGCCTTTAGACAATTCTCGCGAAACTCGTGAAAAAGTTGATGATGCAATAGCGATTGCAAAACTTTTTAAAAGTACTATTCATTTAACGACAGTTTCTGTTTCACATGACGAAGTAGTTAAAAACAGATTAATGAGAGTTACTGAACAGGTAAAAAATTATATAGAAGAGGATAAAATTGAAGTCATAACTAATTATTTTGTTGGAGAAAATATAACAGAACTTACATTACGATATGCAAATAAAATTAGTGCAGATTTAATTGTAATAATGACCGAACAAGAATCTAACTTTTCAGGTATTTTTATGGGACCGACTTCGCAACAGATGATCAACCATTCTTATATACCAGTTATGAGCATCAGGCCAAAAGATACTGATGGAGCTGCTGTAGCACCTTATTAATTATCTTTTTAGACACTTAAAAAAGCACAATCACTAGATTGTGCTTTTTTTTTAAATTTAATTTGAAAAAGAAATAATCAGAATTGCAATAACGGAAAGTGCGATACCGATTACATTTTTTACAGACAGTTTTTCTTTGAAAAACAAGTATGCAATAAAAGTATTCAACATTATAATACCTATATTATTAATGGGAAATATTACTGAGCTTTCAAATTGTGGATTTTCTAGTGCTTTAATTAAAAATATTACAGAAGCGTAATTAGGTATACCTAAAGCAATTCCTGCTATGATGTTTTTAAATTCAATTTTTTGTTTACCGGAAATAATTAAAAAGCTAAGCATTGAAATTCCACATATTGCAGCACTTGCAAAAAGCATAGTTGTGAATAAATTGGGATCTTCTCCATTAAGTTTTGTAGCTCGTACATAATTAATAATCAAATCGATAATACCTGATCCAATAAAAATGGCAATGGGTAAAAGGTATAAGGCCATGCCATTAGTTTTGCTCTTTTCTGAATCAGAATTTTTAGCCGACGAGAAATAGATAGCAAATAATGCTAAGACCATTCCTGCAATTTTTAGGAAACTTGCAGATTCTTTAAAATAAATTATGGCAAATAGAACTGGTATTACAACAGACATTTTTTGAGCAATAGCAACAGGAGTAATACCGATAGTTTGTACCGCATAGCCCAATAAATTAAAAATAATAATAAAAAGAATTCCTAAAAACAGTGCATACATGAGCCAATTTGCATTTAGAATAGTTGGAATATCAATGTTTCCACCGCTCATTATAATTCCTAAAGATGAAGCTGTTATGTAATTAAATACAATTGCTTGAAAAGAATCTATATTGAAATTTTTATAAATTCGAAAAATAACCACTAATGATGTGGAGAAAATAATGCTTAATAAAATATAAATCATTGGTTTTTAGGAGTGTAAATAGTAATAGTATCTGATCCCAATTTGTATTTATTAATTGGAAATCCATCAAAAATTGGAGATTTAATTTCTGATGTTAAGGAATTGGAAGAAGTTATTACGCGCGCCTCATCCCATAAATTTTGTTGAATAAACCAAGAAAGTGTTTTAGCTCCACCTTCAATGATGACAGAAGAAATTTCAAATAAATAAAGTTGAAACAAAATAAATTGAAGTGGATATAAATTCCAATCAATAGTAAGATATTGAAGATTGGTTTTATCAATTTTTATTTTTTCAGTAAAAACCAAAGTTTTTACCAACTGATTAAATACTTCATTTTCAGTTGATAAACTTAAATTTTTGTCTATGATTATTCTGATTGGGTTTTTTCCTGTCCAATTTCTAGTCGTTAAGGATGGATTATCCATTTTTACAGTATTTGCTCCAACCAAAATAGCTGTTTCTTCGCTTCTCCATCTATGTGTCAATTTGGAACTTAATTGATTACTTATCTGAATTGGTTCTCCATTTTCTGAAGCCATACAACCGTTTTTTGATTCTGCAAATTTTAAAATAATATATGGTCTTTGCTTTTGATGATAAGTGAAAAATCGTTTATTTAATTCTATAGATTCAGAATCTAATAATCCAACATGTACTTGGACGCCAGCATCTTGTAGTCTTTTTACTCCACTACCGTTTACTTTAGAAAATGGATCTAAACAAGCAATGTATACGATAGGAATTTGATATTTTAAGATTAAATCAACGCAGGGTGGTGTTTTTCCAAAATGGGAGCATGGTTCCAAACTCACAAATAATGAACTGTGTTTTAGTAGTTCTATTCCATTTCTCTTCTTTTCTAAAACTTGGCTGATAGCATTAACTTCAGCATGAGCTTGTCCAAATTTTTCGTGGTAACCTTCACCAATTATTTTATTTTCAACAACAATTACAGCTCCAACCATAGGATTTGGAGAAACATTTGCCCTTCCCAATTCTGCTAAATGCAGACACCGTCTCATAAATTTTTCTATATTTTTCAATGGCGCAAAAATAGATTATTTTGGCGCATGTTTAATCTTTTGCATACGGTTCATTCTGCTTTTGATCATTTAAAAAATAATTTATCTGTAATATATTCGATAGGAGAAGCAAATTCTATTGCTAATATCGTTTTTGAAGATAAACTTGGTATTACAAAAATTAAGAGAATTTCTGAACCTGATTTACAATTAGATAAAAATGAAATACAGATTTTGGAATCCGTTTCTGTAAGATTATTAAAAAATGAAC
This sequence comes from Sphingobacteriales bacterium, assembly GCA_038209155.1. Classification (GTDB taxonomy): domain Bacteria; phylum Bacteroidota; class Bacteroidia; order Sphingobacteriales; family Sphingobacteriaceae; genus JBBQYA01. The sequence goes on from JBBQYA010000008.1 coordinate 39,061, forward strand.
CGATACAATATGTGACAGAAGTAGCTCATTTTATGGATCTTGAATTATTTGTTAATGAAAATGTTTTGATCCCAAGACCTGAAACAGAAGAATTAGTTTTATGGATATATGAGGAAATAAAAGACAGTAAAATTCAACATAATATTTTAGATATAGGAACAGGCAGTGGTTGCATCGCCATATCATTAAAAAAATTAAATCCTATTTTTACTGTATTCGCTTTAGATTTTTCTGATGAAGCAATAGAAGTTGCTAAAAAAAATGCCAAGAATTTGAAATTGGAAATAGATTTTTATCAAGCAGATATATTAAAAATAGAAAAATTAAACTCTAAAAAGTTTTCCTTAATAGTAAGTAATCCTCCTTATGTTTTAGAATCTGAAAAGAAATTAATGAAAAACAATGTTTTAGATTTTGAACCTCATACTGCTCTTTTCGTTTCGGATAATGATCCTCTATTATTTTATAAGTCAATTGCAAAATTTGCATTTAATAATCTGGAAGAAAATGGCTTATTGTTTTTTGAGATTAATGAAAAGTATGGTGAAGAAATAGTGAAAATGCTAATTCAAAAGAAATTTAAAAATATTGAATTAAGAAAAGATTTTTTCGGAAAAGATAGAATGATAAAAGCTAGTAAACTTTTATGATCTTGGATGAAATTGTAAAATAGTTTGTCGCAAAATATCGTTATCAGAATGAGCATAAATCTCTGTAGTTGTGATAGATGAATGACCCAACATTTGTTGAATTGCAACTAAATTTGCTCCACCTTCTAATAAATGAGTAGCAAAAGAATGCCGTAAAGTATGCGGAGAAATTGATTTCTTTATACCTGCTAATTCTGCCAATCTTTTGATCGTTGTAAAAATTGTTATTCTACTAATTCTACTACCTCTTTGATTTAAAAATAGGTGATCTTCAAAATTCTTAATTACTTTAATTTGACTTCTATACCCTGATTGGTAAATCATAATATGTTTAATAGCTTCCGTTCCAATTGGAACCAATCTTTCTTTATTTCCTTTTCCAATAATTTTTACAAAACCTACTTCAAGATATAAATTAGAAATTTTAATCTCCGTTAATTCCGAAACCCGAAGCCCGCAACTATATAAGGTTTCAATAATTGCTTTATCTCTCAATCCAGCTGGCTTACTCAAATCTATTTGAGCTAATAGTTCATTTATTTCTTGATAATGAAGAGAATCAGGTATTTTCCTTGGGTTTTTGGGTGATTTTATAAACTGCAAAGGATTCTTTACAATTAAATCTTCCATCAATAAGTACATATAAAAAGCACGAATACCAGATATAATTCTAGCTTGAGAAGTAGATGCAAATCCTATTTCATACAGAAATTTAATAAAATCCTTTACATGAAATTGATTAATATCTATTGGATTGGAAATGCCAATTTCTAAAGAATATTTTTGAAAAAGCTTAATATCATGAATATAAGCATCAATTGAATTGATAGTTAAAGATTTTTCTAATTTTAAAAAAGATAAAAATCCTTTAATAAAGATATCCCAACTCATTTTACTTAGTTAAATCTGTATTGAAAACATAAACAAAAATAGGATATGATTTTCTTTTTAAAAAAAAGAGCTTATCAACAAATGACAACAAGATTGAATTTTTGATTGTAAATTGCATGCCTTATGAAAATCAGTATTATAAACGGGCCTAACCTAAATTTATTAGGCTCTCGAGAAATTAGTATTTACGGAGAAAAAACTTTTGAAAGTTATTTTGAAGAAATAAAATCAGAATTTAAAGAAATTGACTTTGATTATTTTCAAAGTAATATAGAAGGTGAGCTAATAGATGAAATTCATTTAAGAGGCAAAAATTCCAACGGTATCATTTTAAATGCTGCAGCTTACACTCATACATCTATAGCTATTGCAGATGCTGTTTCTGCTATTGAAATACCTGTTGTTGAAGTTCATATTTCAAACGTTTTTTCTCGAGAATCTTTTAGACACGTATCTTTAATAGCACCTGTTTGTAAGGGAATTATTTCTGGTTTTGGATTAGAAAGTTATCGGCTGGCTGTTTTGAGCTTTATTTCAAAGCCAATTTAAATCTTTAAAATATTTTTTCTTTTTTATAAAATATTCAACTACAATAGATTTAGGATAGATTTCTTTAATTAAAATTGGATTAGATTTTAATAATTTTCTTTCTCTATTTAAATTAAATATATTATTTACATAGTCAAAATGAGCTTTATTTATAGCAAATACATGCTTAAATTTTCCTTCCGAAATAAATTTAGCTATGGTTAATAAATCAAATAAATGCCTTACAAATAGGGTAGAAAATAATTTTCCATGCTGAACATTTTTATGCAACATATACAAACTGTTTCTAAAATTTAAATGTGTTTTTCGTGGATTTTCTGTGTCTAATGTTCCTCCACCTACATGATAAACAACAGATTCCGGACAGTAATAAATTTTATGACCTGCATTTTTTAATCTCCAACATAAATCAATTTCTTCCATGTGCGCAAAAAAACTTGCATCAAAACCACCCATTATTTTAAATAAATCTGCACGAATAAATAAAGCTGCACCAGAAGCCCAAAAAATTTCTTTGTTTATTTCATATTGATTTTGATCTGATTCAAGCTCATCAAAAATTCTACCTCTGCAAAATGGGTAGGCATATTTATCTATAAATCCACCTGCTGCTCCTGCATATTCAAACTGACTCTTATTTTTAAATGATCTAATTTTTGGTTGACAAGCGGCTATTTCTTTATCGCCTTCCATTAATTTTATAATAGGATTTATAAAATCAACCTCAACCTCAACATCAGAATTTAATAAGATAAAATAATCTGCATTTACATGATTTAATACTCGATTGTAACCTTCTGCGAATCCATAATTTTTATCATTTTCTATAATCCTTAAACTAGGATATTGAGCATTTAAGAAAGAAATAGAATCATCTGTAGAAGCATTGTCTCCAACAATAATTTCAAGGTTATCATAAGATACAGAAATGATAGAAGGCAAAAATTTTTCCAAGAAATGTTTACCATTCCAATTCAAAATCACTAAAACAACTCTTGGAATTGGTTTTATTTGTTCCTCATTCTGCATTTTTAGGTTCAATAATTAAGGGTTTGCTATGTTTCCACCTATTATGCGACCACAACCAAAACTCAGGATTTTTAATGATAGCATTTTCTAATTCTCTAATATGCATTTCTGTAATTTGATAGGGAAGTGTGGTAGATGGTTTTTCTGAAATCACTTTAAAAGTTAATTCGTATTTGCCTCTACTTACTTTTTGAACATGACCGTAAACGACAGGATAATTAAATTTAATAGCAATTTTTTCTACACCTAAATATACCGGTGTATCTTGATTTAAAAATGTAGTCCAATATTGAATTTCATTTTTAATAGGAGTTTGATCGGCAATAAATGCTGTACCAGTTAAATGAAATTTATTAGCAACCAAAGTTCTTAAAGTTTCACTTTTTGCAATAGGAATTGCACCAAATCTTGATCTAACTTCTTTAATAAAATCATTGAAGAAAAGATTATTCAATGGTTTGTAAATTGGATAGATTTTCAGCCTAGAAACATTAGAAACAGCAATTCCTGCATATTCCCAATTATTATAATGATTGGTAATAAATACTATGCTTTGTTGTTTTTTATAAAAATTATCTATTATTTCTGGATTATTTAAAAGCATTCTTTTGTGAAGAGAATAAGGTGTAATGCTGATCATTTTAATCGTTTCTATGATCATATCTGCTAAATGATTATAGAATTTTTTTTCAATTAATAATCTTTCATCCGAATTTTTTTCTGGAAAAGAATTTAATAAATTTTTGCGAACCACTTTTACTCGATATCTAAAAATTCTATAAATAACAAAACTTAACCCATTAGATAGAAAGTATAATACCGGAAAAGGTAAATAAGAAATTAGAGTAAGAAATAGCTTAAGTAATGAATTAAATACTTTTTTAATCATTCAAAATCCCGCTTCAATTGATCTAAACCTCTACTATCTGATACACTAGAATTCACTTCTTTAAAATCATCTTGACGAAGATTAGAGACAGGGTTTCGCCCAAGAATTAAACCTTGCCATTTTTCATCTCTCACTTCACCAATAGCAGTTGAATGAATTAATTCATATCTACCAGCGGCCAAATCCTGAAAATTTGCAAAAACGAATTTTCGATTAGATTGATTTTGACCTAGCGTATTATAAATCCAAATTTCATAGGGAACAGAAATATCGCTTTTTCCATCATTTCTATTCACAACAGAAGCTGCTCCATATTTAAGATATATCCTACCTCTTGGTGTTTGATATCCTTTTGTTTTTCCAAATCCGAATTTTTCTTCTGCTCTTACGACTGCTAATCTGTATTTCTCCCATTCTTTTTCAGCACTTACACCGTGTTTTTTCTGCCAAAATGAAAGAAAATATTTCTTCAAAAATATTTCTTTTGGATCTGCTAATAAATTGGTTGCATATAGTTCATCTTGCTGAAGTGAAATAGGAGTCAAGCTTTTAACGTGTTCTTTAATTTCTTCAAAAGAATATTTGGCAACAAATGAATTTTCAAATTCTAAATTATCTGTATTAATTTTATCAGTATATTCTGAATTTAATCGTTGAAAAAATATTTTTTTTGTAGCAATCAATTCATTTTTATTCGTAAAAACCTCTACTGATAAATTATAATTCCCTGTAGGTAAAGTTTCTATAGCAAATTCACCAATAATTGGATTGGCAAATTGAGCTATCATTTTACTGAATTTTCCAAATGGTTCAATTTTATTTCCAGTTTCAAAATCTTCAATATTGTAACTTACCAAATAATTATCTTTAGAATTAATTGGACTAGCCGGATAAACTTCTGTGTAAAATCCTAAATTTTTGAATTCAGAAGAAAGAAAATTTGAAACTGTGGGCAACAAATCATATCCATTTTTACTTATGGAAGTTTTGCTAACTGTTTTTTTAAACGACTCTAATAAGGTAATATCTGAAATTGTTGTTTTACCAGTCTCGTAATTGATAGTGAGTTTTTCTGAGGAATTAAATTTATTGCTTTCTTGATAATTATCTGTTAGGGTGAGGTTTACAACAAATTCTCCATTATTCAATTCAAATCTTTTTTGATCAATAAAATTATAAGAAAGATTGATGGTATCATTTTGTTCGGGACTAAGCACATTGTATTTATCTGTATAAACATTAATTCCAGCTTTAGTTACATTCATCAACACTTGCACAGAACCTTGATATTTACCTGTTTCTGTTTTTCGATAGGTAATAGAATAACCAGAAATAGATATATAAGATTCTACATAAGGTTTGTTTTCTGGAGTATTAAACGACGAAAAGCTATATATTGCTTTCAAACCTCTTGCATAGAGTTGAGAACTCGCTAAAGCGAAACAAAAGATGATGGATAAAATTTTTTTCATGGTGCTTTATTTTTTTTAAAATTACAAAAAAAATATAAAGTAAAATTTACCTTTTTCATACTATGTTCGATAGGCAAACTCTATTTATACCATCTTTTTATTTACCACCGATTTCTTATTTTGCTGAAATAGTTAAATCAGAATGCATTACAATAGTAGATCATGAACTTTATCAGAAAAAGAGTTTTAGAAATAGATGTGAAATTTATTCTGCAAATGGAAAAATTCAATTATCTATTCCGTTAGAAACAGGAAGAAATTCATCTAGAAAATTAATCATGAGAGAAGTGAAATTGAGTTTTGGAACAGATTGGAAAAAGAATCATTTAGCTTCTATAAAAAGTGCTTATGGTCGATCTCCTTATTTTGAATATTATGCAGATGATATTTTTGAGATTTACAAAAGAAAACATACTTTTTTACTTGATTTCAATACAGATATCTTAAAACACTTAGCAAAATCTCTAAAGATTCTTTTAGAAATTAATACTAAACAAGATAACCACTCCAATATTAATACTTCTGAAAATAGGGAGAAAGAATATAATTTTCCAAAATATTATCAGTCATTTTCAGAAAAACATGGATTTTTATCTGATTTAAGTATCATAGATTTACTCTTTCACCAAGGATCAGCTGCTTCAAAATATCTTAATGAATTGAAAATAAGACTATAATTATTAAGAAATGTGAGTAATTCTACATTGTAGGAAATAAGATAAAACTATACATTTGCGAAGTTCTGTAAAACGGCAGGATAATTGTAATCGAGTTTAAAAAATTTTAAAAAAAACAAAAATGAAACTTAACAAAATTTTATCATTCTTATTTATTAGTGTTACTACGGCTGTAGTTATGACGGGTTGTGGTGAAGATGATACCGTGGTTGATCCAGGTGCAGCAAAACCTTCAATTTCTGTAACTATACCTACTTCTGCAGTTGGTTCCTCAGTAGTTGGTGCTAAGGTTGGTTTTACTGTTGTGGCTACTTCAAATGTAACAAGCAATTCAGATTTAGAAAAATTCACTGTGTCTAGAAAGAATGTAGATGGAACGTCAACTGCGTTAGAAAACATTTCTATACCAGCTGCAAATCAAAAAAACTATGGTTTTACAAATGATTTAGATGTTGGTACGGCAAAAGGAGAAGTAGTTTTTACTTTTACTGTTGTTGACAAAAAAGGAGAAAGTAATACAGCTGCATACACAGTAAAAGTAGGTGGAGACATTAATATGTATACAGCTGTTTTATTAGGTAATAAAGATAATGCTACTGATCCAAGTTTCTACGACGCAATTACAAATAATAAATTAAATCAAGCAGCAGCAGCAGCTGGTTCCGCTTCAGTTGATTTTGTTTACTACCATGGTTTAAATAATGGACCAACTATAGCAGCACCAAGTAATTCTGATGCTCAATCAATTTACAATAATCCCGCTACAGGTATTCAAACTTGGGGAGTAAAGAATGCCACTAAATTTAAAGATATTACTTTGGATGAAGCAGCTTTTAATGCAATTACTAACGATACAGAAATTTTAACTGCTGCATCTGGTTCTGTTAATTCTGATGCTAAACAATTAAATTCGACTAAAACTTTCGCATTTATTACCGCATCTGGTTTAGGACGAGTTTCTAAAAGTGGTATTGTAAGAGTTAGTTCTGTAACTGGATCTAACAACTCGAGTGGATCTATTCTAATCTCTGTCAAAATTCAGAAATAATAAAATTAATAAAAGAAACCTCTTCAATGCGAAGAGGTTTTTTTTTGTTAGAAATTTAAATGTATTTTCGAGCTTTAAAAACAATCTATCTATGCGATCTAAAAACCTACTTTTCTTAATTACACTATTTACTTCCTTATTAGCAATATCTTCATGTAAAAAAGATGCTAGTATCAACGAACCTATTAAAGTAGAAATAAGGCTCCTTTTTCCTACTGGAAAAACAGACACAGTTAATGTTAATGATTCAATTAGGTTTGCATTAGTTAGTACTTCCAATTTAACTTTTTATAAGGATTTGGAAAAGTTTACTGTTAATCTATCTTCTACGAATGGAGGGCAAAACGGAAACATTATTGGAGTTCAGATAAAAAAATCAGAGGCAAAAACATATACATTTGATCGCTTTATAAAAGTCGGAAATATAAAATGTAATCAAAATTACACTTTTAGTGTTCGCGACATTGATGGAGAAGAAGCAAGGGTAAGTTTTCCAATCGTAGTTCAATAGAAAAAAATATGAAAAACAATAAATAATTTTATCATAAATTAAAAAAAATGCCTTCAAATAATGAAGGCATTTTTTTTATGTTACGATTGTGGTTGACTAGGTCGTACTTCTATTTTACTTGGTAAGGTTCTGGGTGCCATATTTATTAAACTAATTACTAATTGCCCAATATCCTCAGGTTGTATTTTCCAAGCATCTTTCTCATTCGGTTCATGATTGTTGAAATGAGTAGCCACTGAGCCAGGCATGATAGTAGTTACTTTTATTTTATCTTTTCTTAAATCCAACATAATAGCTTGAGAAAAACCGACTACACCAAATTTACTTGCATTATATGCACTTCCTTCGGCAAAAAAGTTGATACCAGCAAGGCTAGAAATCGTTATAAAGTATCCTTCGCTTTTTTTCAATTCTGAGTAAACTGCTTTTATTCCATAAAAAACTCCTGTTAGATTTGTATCTATCGTTTCTTTCCAATCTTCTTCTGTTAAATCTTGAATAGGAGCAAAGTGCCCAATCCCAGCATTAGCAATAAAATAATCAATGTTTCCCCACTTCTCTACAACCGTTTTTACCAATTCTATTTGAGAATTCATGTTTCGAACATCGGCAACCAAACCCATAGCAAAGTCTGTTTTTAATAAATTAAGTTTTGCAACAGCCTTATCTACTGTTTTTTGTTCTCTACCAGTGATTGCAACCCGAATACCATTTTTAATCATAGCTTCTGCTACTCCAAAACCAATCCCTTTGGTTCCACCTGTTATTATTGCAGTTTTCATCATTGTGTTAAATTTTATTTGAATTAGTAACACAAAAACCGAGCATTTAATTTTTGCTTTTGCAAAATATTAATTAAATGAGTTTTGCAATAGTTCCATTAATTTATTTTTTTGTTGAGCATATTGTTGTTCAGAAAACAAATACCAATTGCAAGAATTACCAGTTTCTCGATTCAAATCCTCGAAAAAATAAAATGTAATTCCATTCTGAAAGATCAATTTACCGTTGGTTTGATTGGAACAAGAAGTGACACCCAAGACACTTTTTGTACTTCCAGAAATTGAATAATTAACCTTTTTTGATTCTTGAAAAGGAATTCTTAAATCCTGACCAGTAAGGGTATAACTTATTCCATCAACCGTCAATTGAACAAGAGCAGTAGAGCCAAACTGGCTTAGCATAGAGGAATAATCTGAACTACTTATAGTGATAAAGTTTTCGTTTGAACCTGAATTATCCACTTCCTGAACGTTAGGGTTTGAATTATCAGCGTTCTCTATTTCTGCTAGTTTATTGGACGACGGTTTTTCTACTTCTGAAATATTTTTGAGAACTACAATTTTTCCAAAATCAGTTTCGCTTACATTAAAATTGATTCTCATATTTTTGCTTACATTTTTATATCCAAAACCTTGAAGAGAAAGGCTGGCTAATTTTTCATTTTTCCCATCTATTTCAAACATAAATATTCCTTCACTATCTGTATTTCTGATTTTATCAATTTCACCTACATGAATCGATACTTCTAAACTTTTGATTCCATTTCCTTCTGCATCTACTGCTTGACCTTTCACTATTATTTTATTAAAGTCATCAGTATTATTCTTTTTTAAATAAGCATATGTCAAAATACCCATAATTGCTACAATACCCGAAACTGTAACAATACTTTTAATGATGCTATAACTATGTTGAACCGTCATTTGACTCATAAAATTTTTATGAATCAAACTTCTAAATATTAAAACCAAAGCTCCGATTGCAATACCAGCAATACCAGCAATTTTTCCGAGATTCTCTAATCCTCCTAAATCCATGGTTGTTTTTTATTTAAATGTATAAATTTTGTTTTAAACTTTATTCATCTAAATTTATTCATGAATTAAAAATAATTTACCTTAATGCCAATCAATTATTTTAGTTTAGAATCTTCTATTTTAAAAAAAATAAAAAATAGTTGAAATGAATAGTAAAATATGAAAAGTTTTAAAAAATATTACAAAATTAATGGGACACCAGAAGAGGTTTATATTTCTTTGACTACGGCTTTCAGTATATCTCTGTGGACTGGTGCTGAGGCTATTATGGAAGCAATTCCTGATACCGAATTTTCGCTTTGGGATGGTGATATTTCTGGTAGAAACATTGGTTTCATTCCAGACAAGAGAATAGAACAAGAATGGTATTTTGGCGATCAAGAAGAAAAATCTATCGTTACTATTATTCTACATCAAGATAAAAATTCCACAAGCGTGGAGTTGCATCATACCAATATTCCAGATGAGGCTTATGAAGATATTGTTCAGGGATGGAATGAAGCCTATTTTGGAAGTTTAGCCGACTTTTTTAACGAAGATTGAGTTTTTGCTTTTTCTTGTTTTTTAGAAACATTTCTATGTTCTTTTAAAAATGAAAGCAAGATTTTTTCATCATTTCCTAAAGAATAGGTTTTAGAATCTTCCGTTGATTTATCGATCAACTTTAATTTTTTTGACAATAAACCTTGCTCATAGGCTTCCAATAAGGGCGGAAAAACATAGGATTTTTTACAAACGGTTCTAGTATTTCCTAATCGTTGTGAGACTACATCTAAAGCAGAATTTATTTGTTTTTTTCGAGCAGTAATTGCTTCTGGAAATTCATGTAAAGCAAGAAACCGAAAAGCTTCTAAAGTGCCAGACCAAGTTCTGAAATCTTTTGCTGTAAAATCACAACCTGTAATTTCTCTAATATAATTATTGATCATACCAGAGTTTATGGATTTATGATCGCCACTAGGAGTGTAATATTGAAATAATTCTTGACCAGGAATATCTTTACATTTCAACACTAATTCGGCAAGAATTTTATCTTTAATAATAATGGTATGCTTTATACTTTTTTTACCCACAAAAGAAAGTTGAATTTTGTGATCTGCGATTTTCACATGCCGATCTTGAAGCGTTGTTAATCCAAATGTATTATACAGTTTCTTATAACTTTCATTCCCAATTCTAATCAATGTTTTTTGCATAGTGTAAACAGAGATTGCCAAAACTTTTCTTTCGTCTAATTCCTTTCTGCGCAAATCTTTTGAGATTTTTTTTCTAAAATCAGGTAATGACTGTCCAAATTCCAAGAGACGATAATACTTGGTTTCATTTCTTTTACTTACCCATTTGCTGTGATAGCAATATTGTTTTCTGCCGGCTGCATCTATGCCTGTGCATTGCAAATGACCTTTTTCATTTTTTGCAATCCACACGTTTTGCCAAGCCGGTGGTATTGCAAGCAGTTTAATTCGTTGTAAAGTTTTTTCGTCTTTTATTTTTTCCTTCTTGTCTGAATAGTATTCGAAATTGTTTTTACGAACCATTCGGGAAAATCCAGCATTAGAATCTGTTTGAAAAATTAGATCTGTATCTACTAATAATTGTTCTGTGTCAGTCATATATAATCAAGCAGATAATCAATTAACGGGCAAAAGATTTTTGTAAAAACCAATTATTAAAAAAAGTCTAAAAATTAAGTTTAAATGCATATTTCTCAAATTTTCCTTTTTTAGATTCAAAATTTTATTGTGTATGCCAACAAAAATTTGGTCAGAAAATTCCCCTTCATTGTATATAATCTTGCAATAATATGTTGAAAATATTAGCTTAAAGTCCTTAAATAAAATGGTACGATTGTTTCGTTTAATTTGATATTAATTTAAACTAAACAAAATGGAAACGAAGAATGAAAATTTAATCAGTGGTCTTAATAATCTAATTGAGATCAATAATGATAGAATAGTAGGATACAATAAAGCATCCGATAAATCGGAAGACTCAGAATTAAAACCTTTATTTTATGAAATGGCAAGAAAAAGCCGAGAATTTGGCGGTGCTTTATCTGGTGAGGTAAGATCATTAGGTGGCGAGCCAGCAGAAGGAACAAAAACTTCTGGAAAATTTCATAGAGCTTGGATAGATGTAAAAGTTGCATTAGCAGGTCACGAAAGAAAAACAATTCTTGAATCTTGCGTATTTGGAGAAGATGCAATTCAAAATGAATACATGGATGTGTTAAAAAGCGAAGATTTGAATTCAAATGCTGCCGTAAAAACTATGGTTTCTGATCAACAAAAATCACTAAAAGAAGATCATGATAAAATAGTATCCATGAGGGACACTGCTAAAGAATTTAGTTAAATATCAGTAAATATTGTAATAAAAAAACCTCCAAGTTGGAGGTTTTTTTATTTCTGACTTTTTTTATAAATCGAATATTTCACCTTTAAGCGGCATGTAAACAGTCTCAAAGCCACTCTCCAATAATCCAGCTTTAAGATCGCGCATTGCATCTGGTTCCCCGTGAACTAAAAATATAGCTTTCAGCTTTTCTTTGTTTAAAACAGAAATATAATTAATCAAATCATCGTGATCTGCATGTCCACTTAATTGATCTGTACGC
>JBBQYA010000009.1:0-50454 GCA_038209155.1 Sphingobacteriales bacterium
AATTCATCGAATTTCTCACCAATAACTTTTCTAATTCAGGAATAGTAATATCATACCTTACTTTTCCTCGAGATGCAAAAGAAATTGTTCCGGTTTCTTCCGAAACTACTACTGCCACCGAATCACTTTGTTCGGAAATTCCTATCGCTGCTCGATGTCTCAAACCCATTTGGGCTGGCAAATCTTCATTTTCAGTTAAAGGCAATATGCAACTTGCCACTTTTATTCTATTCTCTGCAATCACCACAGCACCATCATGCAGTGGACTTAATTTATTAAAAATACTTTCTAATAATCGTTTAGAAATTTTTGCATTTAATACTTCACCATTATTGGTAAATATCTGTTCTTCGTAGGTTCTAGCAAAAATAATTAAGGCACCCGTTTTATCTGCCGACAAATTTTTGCAAGCTTCTAAAACCGATCTGAAATTAGCAGATTCATCACTTTCTATGCTTATACTTTTAGGAAAAAATCTCGACCAAAAACTCTTTCTATTAGCAATAGTGTTTTTCCCAATGATCAATAAAAATCTTCTTATTTCTTGCTGAAAAACTACAATTAATGCAACTACTCCTACACCAATTACATTGTTTAAAATGCCGGTCATCAATTTCATATCCAAAGCACGCACCAGCCACCAAAGCAAATAAATACTTAATAAACCAATTAAAATATTGACTGCAATTGTTCCTCTAATTAAATTGTAAATTTGATAAACGATAAATGCCACTAGCACAATGTCAATCAAATCAAATATTCCGAATTTTAAAAAATCAATTCCAGTTAAATCCATAGCTTATCAAAAATAGTATTTTTCTGTTTCCTGATAAATTTTTATTGCCTCTACCGCTGGCTTCACATCATGAACTCTTAAAATAGTTGCCCCACCTTTAAGGGCTAAAACATGTGCTGCGGTACTTCCATTTAAAGCATTTTCCGCATCGGTTTCTAATAATTTATAAATCATAGATTTTCTCGAAAGACCAACTAAAATGGGTTTTTGTAAAATTTCTAAGCAATTCAAATTAGCCAAAAGCTGAAAATTATGTTCTCTATTTTTGGCAAAACCAAAACCCGGATCTATAATGATGTCTTTAATTCCGGCTTCTAATCCTTGTTGAATTTTCAGACTAAAATAATCTATCAATTCTGGTAAAAAATCTAAATAATGAGTTTCGGAAATCATAGTTTGTGGATTTCCTTTCATGTGCATCATAATGTAGGGAACTGAATAATTTCCAACAGTTTTCATCATTTCTGCATCTAAACTTCCACCAGAAATATCATTAATCAGGTCTGCACCATTATCTAAAGCACTTTTAGCAATCTCCGATCGAAAAGTGTCTGCTGAAAAAAGCATCTCAGGAAATTCTTTTAAAAGAAAATTTAATGCTGGAATTAAGCGATCATTTTCTGTTTTCTCATCTATATTATCTGCACCAGGACGGCTAGAATAAGCTCCTAAATCTAAAAATGTTGCCCCTTCCATTATCATTTTTTCAGCGGTTTGAAAAAGATCTTTTTCATCCTCTACCCTGCTTTTTTCGTAAAAAGAATCGGGAGTTAAATTCAAAATACCCATTACTAATGGTTTGGAAAAGTCCAGAATCCGACCTCTGCATTGTATAGATAAATTTGTATTTTTGACCATATTTTGAATTTTATCAGCTTTAGATGATCTAAAAACTGAAATAATTATATCACGAAACTACTTATTCTTTTGGCAACAGCAACTCAAACTCATACCGCTTTACAATACGATGCTGTAATTAATTTATGTCGCGAACTATTTATTAAAAAAACAAGCGATTATGGTACCTCTTGGAGAATATTAAGACAAAGCTCTTTAACCGATCAGATTTTTATTAAAGCGCAAAGAATAAGGACTATAGAAGAAATTGGAAGCAGCAAAATTGATGAAACGATAAGTTCGGAATACGTTGGAATTATAAATTATTGCATCATTGCTTTGATTCAAATGGGTTTAAATTCCAAAGATAGTATGGAAATGGAAATGGGTGTAGTTTCTAAACTATACGACTCAGAAATTGCGAATACTAAACAATTAATGTTAGACAAAAACCATGATTATGGTGAAGCTTGGCGAGATATGCGAGTAAGTTCACTGACCGATTTAATTTTGATGAAATTGCTAAGAGTAAAACAAATACAGGATAATGAAGGTAAGACATTAGTGTCTGAAGGAGTGGATGCAAATTTTAGAGATATGATCAATTATTCCGTTTTCGCATTGATCAGACTTAAGCATTTATAAATAAAATATGAAATTTATTGTCAATTTAAGCAGGTATTTTACAGCAATACTGTTTATTATTTCTGGTTTAATTAAAGCAAATGATCCAACAGGATTTTCTTATAAACTAATTGAATATTTTGAGGTTTTTGGAACCCAATTTTTAGATCCTCTAGCTTTGGGAATGTCCGTTTTCATTTGTGCCTTTGAGATATTTTTAGGTGTTGCATTGCTTTTTGGTGGGATGATAAAGCAAGTGATTTGGGGCTTATTAATTTTAATAATATTTTTCACCTTCCTTACTTTTTATTCAGCGTTTTTCAATGTTGTAAATGATTGTGGTTGTTTTGGAGACGCTGTTAAACTAACTCCGTGGCAGTCATTTGGAAAAGATATTTTGCTTTTAATTCTTATTTCTATTTTATTTTTTAATAGAAATAAAATATATCCTATAATCAATGAAAAACTTGCAGTTGGCTTATCCTATGTAGCTTTTTTAGCAAGCACAGCATTTGGAGTTTATTGTATAATGCATTTACCTATTATTGATTTTTTACCTTATAAAATTGGAAATAATTTACCACAACTGATGAGTGTTCCAGCTGGTGCAGTGCCAGATCAATATCAAATTATCTACACCATGAAAAATCTAAAGTCAGGTGAGACAAAAAAAATGGGAGATAAGGAATATTTATCTTCTGGCATTTGGGAAGATCCTGCATGGGAATATGTGAGTGCATCGGATCCTGTATTAGTAAAAGCAGGTTATCAACCAAAAATTAAAGATTTATTGATTGCAGATTCAGATGGAAATGATCAAACCAAATTGGTAATCGAAAATCCAGAGTATAATTTTTTAATTATAACCGAAAATTTAACATTCATCAATAGCAAAAATTTTGAGAAACTAAATTCAATTGCTAGCAAAGGAGAGGCGTATCAAATTAGAACTTTGGGAGTTACAGCAAGCTCTGCACAGGATGTAGAAAGTTTCAGACATGAGAGTAATGCTATGTTTGAGTTTTATTATTGTGATGCTACTGTTTTAAAAACAATGATAAGAGCCAATCCGGGTTTGATTCTAATGAAAAAAGGAACGGTAATTAATAAGTGGCATTTTAATGATATTCCAGATTTTGAATCCATTCAAAAAATGTATTTAGATAAATGATAAGGTATCTAATTCAGAGAGTGATTTATGGATTTGCCGTTTTAGCTGGAGTTATAATTGTCGTATTTGTTTTATTTTCTGTATTACCTGGCGATCCTGCAAGAATGACTCAAGGTCAACGTTCTGATGTTTCTTCTTTGGAAGCTGTTAGAAAAGAATTGGGTTTAGATAAACCTAAAACAGTGCAGTTTGCCTATTATATTAATGATTTGTCACCGATAAGTTTTCATAAAAATGACAGTATAAATCAAGCAAAATATCATTTCCAAAAATTAATAAATATTGGAAATGATAATTTTCTAGTCATTAAAAAACCTTATTTAAGGCGCTCTTACCAAACTAAAAAAGAAGTAAGTCAATTACTTGCAGAAACTATACCCAATACTTTAGTTCTTGCATCTGCTGCTATGTTGTTTGCCATTATTTTCGGAATCGGATTAGGAGTAATGGCTGCTGTCAATAAAAATACTTGGATAGACAAACTAGCTTTAAGTTTTTCCATTTTAAATGTTTCCATTCCATCATTTTTTGCAGGAATTATTATTGCCTATATTTTTGCTTTTCAATTAGGAGCTATTACGGGTTTGAAAATGTCAGGGAGCTTATATGGTTACAATCCTTTTTCAGGTCAAGAATTAACGCTTAAAAATTTAATACTTCCTGCTCTTACTCTTGGTTTGCGGCCACTTTCCATCATTGTACAATTAACTAGAAGTGCAATGCTGGAAGTACTGAGCATGGATTATATTCGAACGGCAAGAGCCAAAGGACTCAGCAAACGAAAAGTTATTTACAAACATGCTTTGAAAAATGCTTTGAATCCAGTAATTACAGCGGTGAGTGGGTGGTTCGCATCCTTAATGGCAGGAGCTTTTTTTGTTGAATATATTTTTGGATGGAATGGTTTAGGAAAAGCAACTGTGGATGCTTTAGAATTATCAGATTTTCCAATTGTGATGGGTGCAGTTTTATTTATTGCATTATTATTTGTTGTTATAAATATTTTAGTAGACGTTATTTACGGAATTTTGGATCCAAGAATTAGAATTGAATGAAAATTTTTCTAATTGGATTCATGGGAGTTGGCAAAACTACAATCGGTAAGAAATTAGCCGAATTACTCCATTATTCGTTTTTTGATTTAGATAAAGAAATAGAAAATTACACTAAAAAATCTATTTCAGAGATATTTGAAAAAGATGGAGAAAAATATTTCCGAGAGATAGAATCTTTCATTCTTAAAAGCTTCTTAAATCATAAAAATGCAGTAATTTCTACAGGTGGAGGCACTCCATGCTTTTTTGATCACATGGATTGGATGAATGAAAACGGTTTAACTACTTACATAAAAGCAAGCGAAGATTTTATTTACCATCGATTGAGTCACGCAAAAAAACCTCGACCATTACTTAAAGATTTTTCAGAAGAAAAGTTAAAAAATTTTATTCATGCTAAACTGGAGGAGCGAAATTCAGTTTATAAAAAATGCCAAATTATCTACAAAACTCCAGACGAAAAATTGGATAGTTTGCTCGAAAAAATATTTTTGGTGCTGAAAAAATAAATTAAAGATGATTTTTTTAAACTTTTCTACGCTTCTAAGCGTTCAGATTCGACAAGTATTGTTCTACCAATATTTTATATATTTGTCAATCAACCCAAGAAAAAAAATATAATGTCAAAAATTTCATTTAATAATAAACAAAATCCTTTTTTCAAGTCATTGAAATCTAAGGTTGATACCTATTTCACAGAAACTAAACGGGAATCTCATGGAAGTAAAAAATTGTTTATTAAAGGATTAATTCAAGTGGTTTCTGCTTTGATTATTTATACAATTTTGGTGTTTTTTACTCCTGTTTGGTATGTAAGTATTTTACTTTGTATGCTATTTGGTTTTAATTTGGCAGTCATTGGTTTTAATATTATGCATGAAGGTGGTCATCAAACTTTTTCAAGTTATAAATGGCTTAATCGTCTGTCAGCATATTCTTTAAATTTCTTAGGTGGAAACGCAGAATTTTGGAGAAATAAACACAATATAAATCACCATACTTATACCAATATAGAAGGTTTGGACATGGATATAGAGGTAAAAGCTATGAGAATGCATGCCAATCAGCAATGGTATTCCTATCATAAATTGCAACATATTTATTTTATAGGTCTTTACAGTTTAGCTTATATAGGATGGGTTTACATTCAAGATTTTGAAAAATATTTTAGAGGGAGTTTGGCTCCAAATCAACCGAAACTGGCTTTCAGCACCAAAGAACACATTATTTTTTGGGCTAGTAAAATCGGATATACTTTAGTATTTGTTGTACTTCCATTTGTTTTAGTTGGCTGGTATGCAATAGTAGGATATTTAATAATTTGCGCTGTTTGCGGAATTACTTTAAGCGTTGTTTTCCAATTAGCCCATGTAGTAGAAGGAACTGATTTTCCAGAACCCAATGCAGTAACGAATAAGATTGAACAGGAATGGGCGATACATCAAATACAAACAACAGCCAATTTTTCCACTGGAAATAGAGTACTTTCTTGGTTATTAGGTGGTTTAAATCACCAAGTGGAACACCATTTATTTCCAAGAATAAGTCATGTTCATTATCCTGCAATAAGTAAAATGGTTAAAGAAACTTGTGAAGAATTTAACATTAATTATATAGAATTTCCAACCATGTTTGCAGCTTTTCGCTCACATTATTCTATAATTAGAAGTTTGGGTAAAGCGGCATAACATCAATTTATTTTATTGAATTTTACTTCTCAATATAAATTTTACTTTTATTAGAAATTAATTATTCCTTCCTATTAATTTCTTATGATTCGCCAATTCTACTTATCAAACAATGAATTAAAATGGGAGAAAAACCCAATAAGTTTAGCTTCCGAGGTTGATAGAAAAGTAATTTGGGTCGATTTACAATCTCCAACAGAAGAGGAAAGAAGTAAGGTCGAAAATCTGTATAAAGTTGAATTTTTTACTCCTCAAGAGGCAGCCGAAATTGAAAGTAGTTCTCGTTTTTTTGAAGATGATAACGGTTTTGAAGCTAATAGTTCCTTTGTAGTTTACAGTGAGCAATCCCACATCACCCGTCAAGTTTCTTTCATATTAAAAAATGATATTTTATTTACCCTTCGCAATTTCGATCTAAAAGCTTTTGCAGAAACTGTACGAAAAATTAAGACCTTTAAAAAAGGTTCTACTACAAATGCTTTCCAGATTTGGCTTCTAATAATAGAAACTCAAACAGATAACGATGCAGATTTTATAGAGCATTTAACGAGGATAACGAATACAGTAAGTCGGCAATTAGTTAAAGAAAAATCCATAGAAGAGGAAACACTTTTACGAATTGCAGAGCTGCAAGAGAACACAATATTGATTCGAGAAAGTATTGTGGATAAGCAAAGATTGGTTTCTTCTTTATTAAAAAGTTCCTTAGTAAATGAGCCCGAGATGATTCGGCTAAGAATAATTATAAAAGACATAAACTCTCTATTACAACACACACAATTTAGTTTTGAGCGATTAGAATATTTGCAAAATACCTTTCTTGGTTTAGTAAATATTGAACAAAATCAAGTAATTAAAATTTTTACCGTAGTTACAGTTGTCTTTATGCCACCAACTTTAATTGCTAGCTTGTACGGAATGAATTTTAAATTTATGCCAGAATTAGAATGGACATTTGGTTATCCGTTCGCAATAATATTAATGATTGGATCCTCAATCGGTTTTCTTTGGTATTTTAGACAAAAAAAGTGGCTTTAGTATTTTGTCATTTTATCTTCCAATTTCTACCAACTGTCATTCTTTTTATTCACTTTATCAATTTTTAAATAAATAATACTACCCAATCATATATATTCGAGATATGTTTGATTTCATAGTACCTAAATTTATAAGACCAAGCTGGTTAAGAATTCTTTTAGAAGCAATAATTTTAGCAACAATTATTTCTACAATTATTGCAGTATTTACCTTAATATTAAATGGCACAGTTACATTAATTTATTTTGCTTATTCATTTTTATTTAGTTTTTCAATTGGGTATATAATTACCCTAGGATTAAAATTAATTCGAAATATAAAATTTGTAGACGGGAAACCTGTTTGGGTCAGATATTTGACTTACTATGCAATTACTATGTTTTGTACATTGTTTGCAACTGAGCTATCTCTTTTTATAATTCACCTAATAGAAAACGAAAAACATATTTTTTTTAATAATTCAAGCTCTATTAAATTTAATGCAACCATTGCTTTTATTGCGACTACAGTTATAGGTTTATATCAAAGTCAGAAAGAACAATTTATATTTCAAATTACTAAAAAGGAATTTGAAATTTTGAAGATGCAACAGTTAAAAACTAATGCAGAATTAGAGACCTTACAGTCAAGAATCAATCCTCACTTTTTATATAATTCTTTGAACTCAATTGCCAGTTTAATTCATTCTGAGCCCGATTTAGCTGAGGAAATGACCTTGAGATTATCTAAATTATTCAGATATAGCATTAATTCTCAAAATGAAAATAAGACAAAAATTAAAGAGGAAATAGATATTGTTCAAAATTATTTAGCAATAGAAACTTTACGTTTTGGAAATAGAATTTCTTTTAAAATACAAGTTGATCAAGAATTAGAAAATTTTCTTATTCCAAGATTTTTAATACAACCATTAGTTGAAAATGCAATAAAACACGGCTTGCATTCTGTAGTCGAAAAAGGCGAAATTTTAATTGATATTAATAAAGAGGATAATAAATTAATAATATCTGTAGGTGATAATGGAATTGCTTTTCCAGAAAATTTACAGGCAGGATACGGCATGCAAAGCACTTACGATAAATTAAATTTACTCTATCCAAGTAATTACAAACTGGAATTAATAAATAGTCCAAATAAAAAAGTAAGAATAGAACTTCCAATTGAAATCTAATGAAAAAGGTTTTTAAAACATTAATTGTGGACGATGAGCCTTTAGCACGTCAAAGATTAAAAAGATTATTAGCAGACTTTCCTCAATTTGATATTGAAGCCGAAGCAGCCAATGGAAAAGAGGCTATTGAATTGATAGATTCTTTACATCCTGAAATTGTTTTTTTGGATATAGAAATGCCCATTTACAATGGATTCGAGGTTCTATCCAACGTAAAAAAACAACCAAAAGTAATTTTTACTACTGCTTATGACCAATATGCAATTAAGGCATTTGAAGAAAACTCTGTAGATTATTTATTAAAACCAATAGAAAAAGAAAGATTAGAAAAAGCAGTTACTAAATTCATGAACTTGTTTGCTAAAAATGCTGACTTATTGCCTCTCGAAAAATTAATTGCTCAATTCAATCCAAAAAAAACTATTAAAAGTTTAACAATAAAGATCGGTGACAGAATTTTATTAATAAAACTAGAAAACATAATTTTTTTGGAAGCAGAAGATAAATATGTTTTCATTCATACAATAGATGGAGAAAAATTATTAACTGATTTTACCATCACTGTTTTAGAAGAAAAATTATCAGATGAGTTTGTAAAAATTCACAGAAGCATCATTATTAATAGCGATAAAATTAAAGAAATTCGGAAAAGTTTTAATGGAGCCTTAGTTTTCGTGATGAATAATAAAGAACAATCACGATTAAGCAGTAGCAGGTCTCATGGAGAGTCTTTAAAGGACCGTTTCGAGATCTAATTTCTTTTACCAATCATCCTTTCTATTCTACCTTTTATCAGAAATTGATATTCTAAAATATACCAATAGGACATATTTGCATATAAATTATATGCTATGAAGATTTTTATATTATTTCTATTAACTTTTATGTACACCTGTACATATTCTCAAACTACCATTTCTGGAAATATAAAAAACAATAAATCAAAACCATTAATTGGAGTAAATGTCCAAATAAATGAAAGTTATGATGGTGTATCAACAGATGCTAATGGCAACTTTAATTTTGTAACATCAGAAAAAGGAAAACAAAAATTAATGTTTTTTTTTGATGGGTATAAATCAGATTCGTTAATACTAAATTGTTTAGGTGGAAAATTGACTTTTTCAATTACCATGAGACAGGATATAAATTCCCTTGATGCAGTGGAAATTAGCGTAGGAAGTTTTGAAGCAAGCGATAGTAAAAAAGCAGTAGTGCTTAAATCTTTAGATATTGCCACAACTGCTGGTAGCCAAGCCGATATTTTTGCAGCGTTGCAAACTTTGCCTGGTGTACAAGTTGGCGGAAATGAGAACGGTCTTTTTGTTCGAGGAGGTGAAGCTGCCGAAACCAATACTTATTTTGATGGAATGTTGGTTAAAAATCCATTTGGCGCTCAATTGCCTGATCAAGCTGCAAGAGGTAGATTCTCTCCTTTCATGTTTAAAGGCACAACTTTTTCTGCTGGCGGTTATTCTGCTCAGTTTGGTCAAGCTTTATCTTCTGCATTAATTTTAGATAGTAAAGATTTAATAGACAGCACTGTTACCGATGTTTCTTTTATGACTGTTGGACTTGGAATCAGTCGAACACAACGTTTTGCCAAAAGTTCCATAACACTTGGAGCTAACTATTATAATCTAAATCCAATCTTTTCTATTATCCCTCAAAATGCAGATTGGATTAATAAACCTCAAACAGGTGATGCTTCTGTTTTTTATAAAATAAGAACTTCTGGAACTGGGATGTTGAAAATATATAGTGATTATACCCAATCTAAAGTATCATTAAATACAGAAAATTTAAATGATCTGAAGAGGCCAATATTATTTTCTAATAAAAATAAGAACACATATAATAATATTACTTATCAATCTTTTATTAGCAATGAGTGGAAAATCAATGCGGGTGTTTCTTATAATCTAACAACAGACGATGGAGTTACAGATTCCAATAACTATTTCCGAGATGATGATTTATTGCAAGCAAGAGTAATGTTTACTAATTTTTTTGGAAAGAACTCACTATTTAAAACCGGAGCAGAATATTTTAGATCAGGAAGAACAGAAGGATTTAATAAACTTTCGAGAAAATATTACGACGAATTAAATTCCGGATTTTTTGAGGCAGATTTATTCTTCACTCCTAACTTAGTTGCTAGGCTAGGTACCCGCTCAGAATATTCTTCTTATTTAGGAGAATTTAATTTAGCTCCTCGAACTTCCTTAACTTATAGAACAGGAAAAAATTCACAAATTTCTGCAGCATGGGGGCGGTTTTTTCAAAATCCGCAGGAAGATTATTTAGTACAAACCAAAAATTTAACTTATGAAAAAGCAGATCATTCTATTCTTAATTATCAAATCATAAATAATTCTCAAACTTTCAGAGTTGAATTATATCACAAACAGTATTCTGCTTTGACTACTTTTAATTCACAAAATATATTTTCTAATAATGGCTCCGGTTTTTCTAGAGGAATTGATATTTTTTGGAGAGATAAAAAAACTTTTAAAGGAGTAGACTATTGGATTTCATATTCTTACTTAGATACAAAACGAAAGTTTAGAGATTTTCCTATATCAGCAGTTCCGCAATTTGCTGCAAAACATACAACAAGCTTAGTTTATAAAAAATATTTTTATAAACTAAAATCTTACATAACTGGTACCTATTCTTTTGCGACTGGAAGAACCTATGTGAATCCAAATACTATAAATTACTTAAATGATAAAACTCCAGTTTACCATAATTTAAGTTTATCGTGTAGTTATTTAACAAAGATCTTTAAGCAAAGCAGTGTGATTTTCACTTCGATTTCTAATATTCCGGGATTCAGACAAGTTTTTGGATATAATTTTTCTGATGATGGAAGTAGAAGAAGAGAAATAATTCCACCTGCAACAAGACAAATTTTCGTGGGTGTTTTTATAAGTATTGGAGGCTCTACATTTAATAAACAACAATAGTTTACTCATCACTTTAAATCTACCATTCATCCGAAAACACAAATTTTATTTAGACAAATAAGTCAAATTTGAAATATAAATTAAAAAAATAAAAATAATATTATGAAAAAGATCCTTACAATTTTATCAATACTTGCAGCAAGTATACAAATGTCAAATGCTCAATCGAATTCGAAATATGAAGAAGCAATGTCCAAAGGAATGGATTTGTTAATCAAGTCTGAAACCTCTGCAGATTTCCTATCAACCTCGAATCAATTTGAAAGAATTGCTAATAAAGAAAATAAAGATTGGTTACCTAAATACTACAGAGCTTATACTTTATTATTAGCAGGTATTTTTGAAAAAGAAAATGACGCAAAAGATGCCTTATTTATTAGTGCATTAGAACAAACAAATCAAGCAGATTTGTTGAATCCAGAAAATAGTGAAATCTATACTTTGAAAGGTTATGTTCAATTCATGACCATGACGGTAGACCCTACAAATAGAGCAGCTAATGCAATTCCAACCGCTATGGCAAGCTTGGCAAAAGCAAGAAAACTAGATCCAATGAATCCTCGTCCAGATTTTGTGCAAGGGCAAAACACATTTTACACACCAGAATATTTTGGAGGAGGGGCACAATTAGCAAAACCCTATCTTACAAATGCTGCTCAGAAATTTGAAATTCAAAAAAAGACAGAAGCTTTTGCTCCAAGCTGGGGAAAAGATAGATGCTTAATGCTTTTATCAGAATGTAAATAATTCAATTATTCAAACAATTTTATTTAAAAAATCATGAAAAATCTATTCCTAATTATATTATCTTTTATATTATTTAATACAAGTTACGCGAATGAAAATAAATATTTACAATTAATGCAGAAAGGATTTGAGCTATTAAAAGAAGCAAAAACAAGCAAGGACTTATTAATAGTATCAGAATACTTTAAAAAAATAGAAAGTAATGATTTCTCTGCTTGGCTTCCAATTTATTATAGCTCTTATTCCACTTTTTTTGCAGGAGTTTATGAAGACAATAAAGAAATAAAAGATCAACTTTTTGATAGAGCATTGGTTGATGCTGAGAAAATTTTAATAACTAATGAAAATGGAAGTGAAGTTTACACCCTTCAAGCTTATATTAAACTAATGAAAATTAGCGTAAAACCAATGCAAAGAGCTGTATCTGGAACTGGAAAAGCTATGGAATTAATTAAAAAAGCAATCGAATTAAATCCCGAGAATCCAAGACCTTACTTTGTAAAAGGGCAAAATACATTTTACACACCTAGCATGTTTGGCGGTGGACCAGAAAAAGCAAAACCATTTTTTTTAGAAGCTAAAACTAAATATGAAAAAGATGCAAATATAGGTTCATTATTGCCTATCTGGGGTAAAATAAGAAACAACGATTTGTATAACAAATGTCCATAAGCATTTCAATTTGTTCTTGAATAAAATTTAAACACAGAATTCTCTGTGTTTTTTTTTGATTTAAAATTTTAAAATAGAATTTATGCTAATAGTTTGCATAAAAAGAGCCCTTGATTTCTTTTATCATTAGAATTCTATCCGTGCTAATGGGTAGCATAAAATACCATTTCACTGGGATTGTACACACATTTAATATCCTGCACCTTTGAAATGCAGTTTACCCGAAATGAGTTCTCTGCAAATTTTTTAACCCTAAAAAAAGCTATGATAAAATTTATGTTTACTGCTGCCCTACTAGGTATGGCTGCAAGTGTTTTTTCGCAATCATTAGTGAGCGAAAAACAAATTCCGTTAACCAAAGAACAAAGGAAAAACGAACCAGAAGGAGCTATTTATAGTTCGGCATCTGATGGAGTTATGGTTTATTTCGAAAGTTCTAAAGCAAAAAAAGAAAAAGGTCAGAAAAGATCTTACAAAAGATTTGAACTAAATTCTGATAAGGATTTAAACGTGACCGACGGTGATTATGTAACCCTCGGTACAAAAAATGCAGTTAAACCAAGATTGTATTTTAAAGATTTTAGAATTGGATACACATCGTGGGTTGATGAAGATGAGAAAACTGACATGATGATTATTCAGTTGATCAAATTTGATAAAGCAAACAAAATTGTAGAAGTTAAAGATATTGAAGTTTGTACGGAAAGAGAATTTTCTGATTATCAAATAGTATCAAACAACGGGAATTTAGTTTTATTGGTTCAATATGAGAGTAAAGCAAAAGAAACAAAAAACTTAGATTTTGTAAAATATTATAAAATAGATGCAAGCACTTTGGAAGTTAAATCAGAAAGTGATTTAAATCTTTTAGGTAGAGATGAGTTTGGAATTGAATCGATGTTAGCTGTGAACAATAGCATTTATCTGGTAGGTAAACAACTACAAAGAATCAAACCATTTAAATTTAAGCTTACCAAAGACTTTATTTTATTTAAATTAAGTTCTGACGGGAAAGAAGAAGGAAGAACAACTTTAGGTTTGCCTAGTGGATATAAAATGGCAGGTGTTCAACTTACAAGCCACGGAAATGACTTGGTTTTAGCTGGCGAATATGCACCATCTACAGCACAACCTATGATGAAATCTTACCCTGCAAATAATAAATCAGTAAAAGTAAATAATTCTTACATCGGAATGTTTGTAAGTAGTTATAGTTTAGATAATCTTACAAAAGGAATTACTAAAGTGTACGATTATGAAAAAGACATCATGAAAAAACTAAGAAAAGGAAACCCTGGATTTAGTAAAAAAGGAGGCAGCTTTGTTCTAAATGATTTTATGTTTTTGCCCGATGGTTCCTTTTATATAGCTGCAGAAATGTTTGTAAAATATTGGAGAACTACAGTTACTAAAGGAGAATATGTAACCACTTATAATTACTACACAGACTTTAGTTATAAAGATGCTGTAATCTATAAATTTACTAAAGAATGCGAACTGGATTGGGTACATCAGATAGATAGAGATGCTTATACAAGAACCTATGGTGGACATTTAAAAGCTGATAAGCCGATAGATAAAGGTAAATTAGATCCATTTTTGTTAGATAATAATTCCTTAGCTGTTTTGTATAATACTCCCGGTGGTAAGTATGGTAAAAAGCGTTTTGGTCTATCAGGAATTACTATTAAACCAGATGGAAATTCTACTGAGGTTGTAGATTTTAACAGTGGTACTAATTTCGGACAATTGGAAGGTGGAATTGTAAAAATTGATAATAATACCATTATCGCAGTAGGAACAGATAAGAAAGAAGATAATCTTTGGTTCAAAAAAATTAGATTAAACTAAATTTATTTACAATTAAAAAGCACTTAAATAATTGCTTTTTAATAAAATCTAACTCATGAAAAATTTTAAATTAATCATGCTGCTAGTTACTTTTTTAGGAATTAGCAACTATTTGTATGCTCAAAAGATTGTCGGGCAAAAAGAAAAATATACTGGAGATCCAATAACGGTTGATGAAAAAGACAACAAACATTATTTTTCTTATAATGGAAAACTAGCAGGTTATTACACTAAAACAAAATATGATGAGAATACTAAAGATTCCAAACCAAAAGTTAATAAATATGCGGTAGAGCAAAGTGCTTTTGGTTCTACGAAATATAAGAAAGCTAGAGTACCAGAAAAAACAGAGTTAGGTTTTAATGGTTCATTTTTCTCTCCTGAAGGTCAGTATTTAGGAGATATTGATTATGAGAATTTCGGAATGAATTTTAAATTTAAAAATCCTTATGAAGTAATTTTTATTAAAGGAATTAAAATTAAACCTATGCTTGAAGAACTTATCGTAACTGGAAAAATTAAAATGTGAAATAATTTCTTAAACAAAAAAAAACTCTAATGTATTTACAGTAGAGTTTTTTTTTTAAAGTTTTTATTTACTAGACACCAAGCAATAACCTAGTTGGATCTTCTAATAATTGTTTAACGCGAACCAAAAATCCAACTGACTCTCTACCATCTATAATTCGATGATCGTAAGACAAAGCAACATACATGATTGGTCTGATTACTACTTGACCATTTACCGCCATCGGTCTTTCTACAATATTATGCATTCCTAAAATAGCAGATTGAGGTGCATTTATAATCGGTGTAGACATCATTGATCCAAAAACACCTCCATTTGTTATGGTAAATGTACCTCCAGTCATTTCTTCCAAAGTTAATTTACTATCTCTTGCTTTGCCTGCAAGTTCTGCAACTGCTTTTTCTATTCCAGCAAGTGTTAGAGATTCTGCATTTCTAATAACAGGAACAACCAAACCTTTTGGCGCAGATACAGCTATAGAAATATCAGCAAAGTCATGATATACAATTTCTTCTCCACTGATGGAAGCATTCACAGCTGGAAATTCTTTCAATGCTTCGCAAACTGCTTTTGTAAAGAATGACATAAAGCCTAAACCAATTCCATGTTTTTCTTTGAACTTGTCTTTATATTTAGTTCTAATTTCCATAATTGGAGCCATATCTACCTCGTTAAAAGTAGTTAGCATGGCAGTTTCATTCTTAACTGTTACTAATCTTTTTGCAACTGTTTTTCGCAACGATGACATTTTTTCTCTTCGTTCTGTTCGCAAACCACGAGGAGTTTCTCCACCACTATTTGAACTCACAGAAACTGAAATTGCAGGAGCTTTTTCAACGGCCTTTTGCGAATTTAATGCATCTTCTTTTGTAATTCTCCCATCTTTCCCAGTTCCATTTACAGATGTATTTTCGATACCTTTTTCAGCTAATATCTTTGCAGCTGCTGGTGAAGGTGTCCCTGATGCATAGGTTATTGCGTTTTCTGAATGTGTTTTATTTTCTGTTTTAACTTCTGTTTTAACTTCTGATAAAACAGTTTCTTTATTTTCTTGACTTTCTGTTTTCGTGCTTTCAGCTTTTTCACCTGCTTTACCTTCTTCAATGGAACAAACAACAGAACCCACCGCAATAGTATCACCTTCGGCTACTTTCGTTTTTAATATTCCAGCAATTTCTGCAGTCAATTCAAAAGTAGCTTTATCAGATTCTAATTCAGCTATCACTTCATCCATTTCTACAGCATCGCCATCTTTTTTGATCCATCTGGAAAGCGTTACTTCCGTAATTGATTCACCTACTGTAGGTATTTTTATTTCTAGGCTCATATTGTTTTTTTTAGTCAAATTTTGCAGCTTCTTTGATGTCTTTTTTCACTTCTTCTGCTACCTTAATTTTTTCTTCTTTTTTTAGAATTTCAAATGCTTTGGTTACCAATAACGTTTGTTGTACTATGTGTTGTTTAGAATATCCTGTTGCTGTACTACTGCTTTCTCTTCTTGATATTACTTGTATTGAGTCACTACGCAATAGCCGACATAAATATGGCCATGCTCCCATGTTTTCTGGTTCCTCTTGAATCCAATAGAAGTCAGATGCTTTTTTATACTTTTCCTTTATATCCTCATATTGAATTTTTGGGAAAGGATAAATTTGCTCAATTCTAACAATTGCTACATCTGCTCGCTTCTCTTTTTGCTGGAATTCTAAAAGTTCGTAATAGATTTTTCCTGTACAAAATAATACTCTTTTCACTTTAGAAGCAGTTACAAAAGTATCATCGATCAATTCTTTGAAACCTCCAGTGGTGAAATCTTTTATTTTACTTACACACAAAGGGTGTCTTAAAAGGCTTTTTGGTGTAAATATTATTAACGGTTTTCTAAATTGTCTTTTCAATTGTCTTCGCAAAACATGAAACATATTTGCTGGAGTGGTACAATTTACAATCTGAATATTATTGCCTGAACAAGCTTCTAAAAATCGCTCCATTCTGGCAGAAGAATGTTCCGGACCTTGGCCTTCATAACCATGTGGTAATAACATGACTAAACCATTTGATCTTCTCCATTTAGTTTCTGCACTCGTAAGAAATTGATCAATAATAATTTGTGCTCCGTTTACGAAATCTCCAAATTGAGCTTCCCAAATTAATAAGGCATTTGGAGAGGCCATTGCATATCCATATTCAAAACCCAAAACACCGTATTCTGAAAGATGGGAATTAAAAATATAAAAAGGAGCTTGCTCTTTACTTAAAAATGAAAGGGGAGTATATTCTTCATCAGAATCTTCGATAGTAACCACGGCATGTCGATGAGAAAATGTACCTCTTTCTACATCTTGACCAGAAAATCGAACTGGATGTCCTTCTGTCAACAATGTGCCATAAGCCAATAATTCTCCCATTGCCCAGTCCAATTTTCCTTCTCCAGAAAGCATATTTTTCCGATCTTCAAAAAGCTTTTCAATTTTTCTAAAAAACTTTTTATCTTTTGGTAATTCAACTGATTTTAATGCAATTTCTACAAATTCTTTCTCGGAAACAGAAGTGTCTGGCGATATTCTAAAATCTTCACCTGTCGCAAAACGCATATCTTTCCACGATCCTTCAAAAATTTTGGATACAGCTGTTATTGGTTCTGTTTTAGTTTCATCTAATCTTTCTTGAAGTAATTTTCTAAAATTCTTCTCCATTTCTTTTGCCAACTCAGCGTTAATACTACCTGATTGCAAAAGTTTTTCTACATAAATCTCTCTTGGATTCTTATGCTGTTCTATTAATTTATAAAGTAAAGGCTGGGTAAATCTTGGCTCATCCGCTTCATTATGTCCATATTTTCTGTAGCATAAAATATCGATAAAAACATCATTCATAAATGTTTGTCGATATTCCATAGCGATTTTAATAGCAAATAATAAAGCTTCTACATCATCTCCATTTACATGAAAAACAGGCGATAATGTAACTTTACCTATATCTGTACAATAGGTGCTCGATCGAGCATCTTTAAAATTGGTAGTGAAACCAATCTGATTATTTATGACTAAATGTATGGTTCCACCTGTTTTGTATCCGTCCAATTTTGACATTTGCAAAACTTCGTATACAATTCCTTGTCCTGCAACAGATGCATCACCATGAATTAAAATTGGAGATATTTTTTTCAAATCTCCATGATATTTTGAATCTATTTTAGCTCTTACCATTCCTTCTACTACAGGCGCAACGGCCTCTAAATGAGATGGGTTGGGAGACAAGCTTAAATGAACTTTCTTATTTTTATTGGTGATAATATCTGTAGAAAATCCTAAATGATATTTCACATCACCTCCAAATAAGTCATCTTCATTGAATTTTCCTTCAAACTCTTCAAAAAGTTGTTTGTAGGTTTTATTCATAATGTTTGCAAGCACATTTAATCTACCGCGATGTGCCATTCCAATTACAAATTCTTCTATACCTAATTCTGCACCTTGTTCTATAATTGCATCCAATGCTGGAATTAATGATTCTGCCCCTTCCAGTGAAAATCTTTTTTGCCCTAAAAATTTTGTTCCTAAAAAATTCTCAAAAACTACCGCTTGATTTAACTTGTTGAGAATTTGTTTTTTCTCTTCCAAAGTGAAATTTGGAGTATTGCGAGTAGATTCCATTCGCTTTTCAAACCATTCTGTTTTCAATGGATTTCGAATATATTTATACTCAGTTCCAATTGATTCACAATAGGTTTGCTCCAACAAATTTCGAATTTCTCTTAAACTAACAGGACCTAACCCTACTTCTATTCCAGATTGAAAAACAGTATCAAGGTCACTTTCTGATAAACCAAAAGTTTCTAATTCTTTCCCTGGAAAATATTTTCGGCGTTCGCGGACTGGGTTGGTTTTGGTAAATAAATGACCACGAATTCTATATCCATTGATCATATTCAAAACATTAATTTCTTTTAGAAAATGTTTTGGAGCTTCTGTAGTTACCGTTGATGCACTTTCGTTTCTAGCAAAATCAAAACCCTCGAAAAACTTTTGCCATCCATACTCTACTGTTTCAGGTTCATTTTTAAAACGCTGGTAAAGTTCTTCAATATATGGAGCATTTGCGGCATTTAGGTACGAATAATTATCCATCTTTTGTTTTAAGTCCTTGGCAAAAATAGAATTTTTTAAAGGATTAAAGCAGAATTTAATTATTGTAAATAGAGACTAAAAATTGCATAATTTAATTTAAACAGAAACTATTTCAAGATTGGTTTCTTTTTCTAGCATTTCTGTTAAATCTCCAACAGATTGAATGATCGTAAGCCCTTCTATTGGATTAATTTCATTTTGTAAAATTAAAGGCCCCGTAAGTAATAAAGGCCAATTAGGCAATTTATCTACTATTCTTTTTATCAAATTATTAACATCATTTTCTATTAAAACAGATGTTAAAACACTTAAAACAAAATGAGGATTATAGAAAGATGATACCTTATAAAGATCTTCGCAAGGTAAATTCTGCCCTAAATACAAAACTTGATGCCCTCTTGCTTTTATTAGATAATTGGCAAATAAAAGCCCTAACTCATGTGTTTCTCCTTCTGGTAAAAAAAGTAAAAATCGTTTTCCAATTTCAGAATTTGGAGTCGGAAGTTTATCTATTGCACAAATTAATTTTTGTTTTATTAAGTGAGTTACAAAATGTTCATGAGCCGAATTGATTTTGCTGGTTTGCCACATAACACCAATTTTTCTCATGAATGGAAAAATTACTTCTAAAACAGTATTCTCAATACCTAATTTTTTTATGTTATAATTTAATATTTGATCAAATTGCTTTTCATTCAATGATAACATGGCAGCGCTCATAGAATTTACTTGAAAACAGCTTGTATTTAATAAATCTGAAATGGAAGCTACTTTTTCACCAAGTTCCGTTTCGGTCATTTTTGCGATCTCAGAAATCTTAAAACCGTTCTCATTTAAAGTAGAAATATTTAAAAACGTACAAAGATCCTTATCGTCGTAAAACCTTATATTGGTTTCGGTACGCTTCGGAGTTACAAGGTCATACCGTTGCTCCCATATTCTTATGGTATGGGATTTAATCCCTGTCAACGATTCGATATCGCCTATTGAAAACCTATTCACTTTTGTTTTATTTTATATAATTTCAACAATATACTTTAATATATGTTTGTTTTCTAATTTAAAGAATTTCTATGTTTTTTTTTATTGAATTTGCATGATCAAGCATTTCTTTAAGTTCATTTTTATCCATTTTTTCTAATAAATTAAACATCATACTTACGCGCTGATTTAATCTAAGTTTCGACTCTCTATTTCTGTGATAAAAATCCCAATAAAGTGAATTAAAAGGACAAGCTAATTCTCCAGTTTTTAGCTTTTTATCATAATGGCAATTTTTACAATAATCGCTCATTTTGTCGATGTAATTCGCTGAGGAAATATACGGTTTTGTTCCGACAATTCCACCATCTGCAAATTGACTCATTCCACGCGTATTAGTAATTTCTACCCATTCTATTGCATCTATATAAACTCCAAGATACCACTCATCCACCTCATTTGGATTGATTTCTGTTAATAAACAAAAGTTTCCAATCACCATTAACCTCTGAATATGATGGGCATAAGCATTATCCAAAGAATTGGAAATACAATGATGCAAGCAATTCATTTTAGTTTTTCCAGTCCAAAACCAATCAGGTAATTTTGCTTGATGATTAAAATAATTCAGATTAGCAAATTCTGGCATTTTGGCCCAATAAATACCTCTCATGTATTCCCGCCAACCAATCACCTGACGCACAAATCCTTCTACTTGAGCAATAGTAATGGTAGGTAAATTATTCTCCCAAGCAGATGTTACAGCGCTTATTACTTCTTTTGGATGAATCATTTTGGTGTTGAGCGCAAATGAAATTCTAGAATGAAAAAGAATAGAAAATTTTTCTGTCATAGCATCTTCATACGTTCCAAAATGAGGAAGGAGTTTTTCACAAAAATGATTTAAAGCCATTAAACCTTGCGCTCTATTAATCGGATGATTCACTTTTTCCTCCTCAATATTTCCGAAATAATTGACCTTCATTTTATCAATTCTTTTCTTTTGAGAGCTCAAATTATTGTTATAGATTAATTCATCTGGAACCGAAACTTTTCCGTCATATTTTTTTCTATTCTCCGCATCAAAATTCCATTTCCCACCAATAGGTTCTTCTCCATCCATTAATATTTTATGATCTTTTCTCATCTTTCGATAAAATGTTTCCATTAAAAAAGATTTTTTTTGGGCAAATAATTCTTGGACACTATTTCGAGAGTTTAAAAAATGTTCTGAATCTGAATAATCGCTATCAATAGATAAAGTGTTGCAATATTTTTTTAATTGCTCATCTAAGCGATATTCATCTGGAAGTATATATTCAAATTTTTCAATTTCAAATTTTTTGATCAAAGAATTCAAATTGTCTTCTAATTTCTGATGATTTTCTTCATCATCTAATTTCATGTAATTAACACGATGTGAATTAGATTTTAAAAAATCAGAAAAACCTTCCATTGCGGCAAAATAACAGCATATTTTTTGAATATGATGAGTGACGTATTCTTGCTCTTGCATCATTTCCATCAACACATAAATTATATTTTCATCTTTATTAGAAAACCAAGAATGATTTTGATTTAATTGATCGCCCAAAATGAGCCGTAGGGTTTTCATAAAATCACAAAGAGTTGATTTGGAAATTAATGATAAATAATGAAGTTAGAATTAATAATATTTTTCGAATTTTTTAAATTCAACAATAGGGTTTGGATAATCTTTTCCCAAAATAACGTCAAATTTTTCTTCGTCTTTGTTTGTCATTAGGTGAGGTTGATGAATAAAATTGTTAGGTATAGATTTTAATTCTGGAATCCACAATCTTACATATTCTCCCTTGGCATCATAATCATTTGCTTGTTTCAAAATATTGAAATATCGATCTTCCCTCGGGTCGTTTCCAACACCAGCTAGATAAGCCCAATTTCCCCAATTACTGGCTGGATTGTAATCAATGAGCATTTCTTCAAACCAAGCTGCACCTAATGTCCAATTTACTTTTAAATCTTTAACTAAAAAACTAGCAACATTTTGTCTGCCTCTATTACTCATAAAACCAGTATGGAGCAACTCGCGCATATTTGCATCTATAAATGGAATACCTGTATTTCCAGTCTTCCACTTTTCTAAATTTTTACTTTCTCTTTCTTTATTCCATTCTGGAATTTGTCCTTTTAAGCCTCCTTGTCTGAAAAGTTTATTTCCATATTTTTTAAATACAAAGCGGAAATAATCTCTCCATAATAGTTCAAAAAATAACCAATAAGTAGACTCATTTGATATTATTTCCGATTCGTACTGTTTTAACTCGTGGTATATTTTTCTAGGAGATATACAACCCAAAGAAAGCCAAGCAGAAAATTTGGAAGAATAATCGGATCCGATTAATTGGTTGCGCGTTTTCTTATAATTATCAACTGCTCTAGAATGCGATAAATAATGTTTTAAGCGATCTAAACCCGCCGTTTCCCCACCTTCGTATGTTAAAACTGCTCTAGTATCAGGGGTGATTTCTTCGAATCCTAGCATTTGTAATGTTGGAATTTCTCCCCATTCTGCAAATTTAGGAACATTAATTTTTGTAGGTGTTTCAAAACATTTTCTAACGAAAGAATCCTTTTCAACTTTCTTTCTGAAAGATGTAAACATGTCTGGAAGATCTTTAA
The DNA here is from genome assembly GCA_038209155.1 of Sphingobacteriales bacterium. Lineage (GTDB taxonomy): Bacteria > Bacteroidota > Bacteroidia > Sphingobacteriales > Sphingobacteriaceae > JBBQYA01. The sequence continues at coordinate 22,924 of JBBQYA010000009.1, forward strand.
TCGGAAAAGGAAGATCTTCTTTGTTAAATAAAGTGTTTCCTAAATAAAGGTTTACTGGAATTTTTATTTTCCACAGTTTTTGTTCTAATAAATCTCCCAAATTTACTTCCTCAGAAGCAACTTCTTTGTAAGCATAAACAGAATTTACTTGAAATTGACTTGCCAATTCTGTAATAATATCTTCAGTAATTCCAGTTCTAACAATAAGGTCTCCACCTATAATTTTTAAAGATTTTCTTAAATCAGCGATACTTTCTAAAATAAATTTTGTTCTAAAAACTCCTGTCTTTTTTGATTGATATTTAGTAGAATCAAATAAGCGAGTATCTATACAAAAAACAGGAATAACTTCATCAGCCTTTTTTATGGCTTCAAAAAGTGGTTGATGATCATGTATTCTAAGATCATTTCTAAACCATACTAAAATCCTTTTATCATTCATTTAATACAAATCAACAAAAATATTTGAAAACTTTTATTAGGATCTGCGACAACGCTCACTACAATATTTTACTTCGTCCCAAACTTTTTCCCATTTTTTTCTCCAAGAAAATGGTTTGTGACAAACCAAACAAATCTTAGATGGTAAATTTTGCTTCTTAACATTTCGCACAAAAAGTAAACATCGATGTTTTGATGAATGTTTTAAAAAACCCTAATCAGATAAAAAATCTAACAATTAAATAGGTTTTTATTCAAATATTAATTTCTCGTTCAATAGAGTCGTTTCAAATTGAATGGAGATTATATATATTCCTGACTTTAGATTATTTCTTTCAATTTGGTAGGTATTACCAGAAATATTTTCTTTTGAAAAAACTAATTTTCCAGAAATATCAAATAGTTTTATTGAAAAAAATTGAGTTTCTAAATTCTCAATAATTATAGAAATTTCTTCATTTGCAGGATTTGGGAATAAAATTAACTTTTCTTTTCTCAATGTATTTATAGGATTTGAAGTTTTTTGATTCTCAATTGGTGGGTTATCAAATGCATTTTTAGAGGCCAAAACTGTAACTAAAACATCATTGAAAGATTTTGCACCAGAATTATCAGTCACTGTTAACCGGAAATTATAAATGCCAGAATTTAAATTAGATAATTGAAGAGTTTGAGAATTAAGATTACTAAATGTTCCTCCACTTCCACTAAGTTTTTTCCAAAGATAATTGGTAATGGTTCCATCAGGATCTGATGCTGTTCCAATTAAAGTCGTAGATCTAACAGGTAAAACAAGAATTTGATCTACACCTGCATTCACCGTTGGACTTATATTAAAACTAGAATTAATGACATTAACATTTACTTCATCAAAACTTATTAGACCTAGATTATCTGTTGCGCTCAATCTAAAAATGTAGCTTCCAGCCAATAAATTAGTTATTGATAAAATTGCAGAATTTTGATTTAATAAAGTTGCATTTCCTCCACTTTGTTTAGTCCAATTATAAGAAGATATACTTCCATCGTTGTCAATTGCCGAACCATTTAAAATAATGGAGTTTATTGGCAAAACTATAGTTTTATCTAAACCTGCATTAACGATTGGAGTTTGGTTAATTGCATTAATCACAGAAACTGAAACCTCATCAAATGCAGTACCGCCTTGATTGTCTGTAACCGTTAATTTAAATAAATATATACCAACATTTAGGTTTGAAAGTTGTAATGTTGAAGTGTTAATATTTGTTAAAGAAGCTGTACCACCCGATTCTTTTGTCCATAAATAATTTGAAATAATACCATCAGAATCTGAAGCATTTCCAATTAATTGTATAGAATTTATCGGCAAATTTAAAATTTTATCGATTCCAACATTTACCATTGGAAGGATATTTTGTTGAACACTTGTTTGATATTCGAATGCTCCAATATCGTAAGCACTGCCCGATGGTCTGGCATTTCCATCTTTATCTTTAATGATGCCTAAATTACTAACATTGGTTCCAGTATTTACAGCTGGTGAACTATTCAATATTGTGTAATTACCTGTTGAGGCATTTACAAAATTTACGTTTGAAATTAAATTGGAATAATAATTATTGCTTTCTGCAACACTAACATTAGCTTGCTTTCTAGTGAAAACTCCACTACCGGGATTAATAATAATATTATTTTTAACTTGATTGTTAGGTGTTAATTCTGTGTTTAATCTTATTCCATCTATACCTGCATTAATAATAGTGTTGTTGATAAATTTATATCCACCACCATTGTTGGCAATCCCTGGTAATTCATCTACAAATATTCCCATGTCTCCTGCATTTACTATTACATTATTGTAAACTAAATTACTTCCTGATCCTCCATTTATATTTATTCCATTACCCGGTCCGTTTTGAACAAGATTATTATAAATGGGTCCATTTGTCAATCCTCCAATCATAATACCGCTATTTTGATAAGCTGCAAATGGATTTACTCCGTAATTTATTATTTCATTATTGTACATTTCAAAACCAGAAGTCACACAGCTTACTTGAATTCCATCCGCATCAGAATTAATAACTTTATTATTATATATTTTGCAGCCGACAATATTATGAGGGTACAAAACCGTTCCTTTACATCCAGAATTATTGCTGTATCCGTTAGGAAATGAGAATCCAACATACATTCCTTCTGCACCTGCATTATGAATATAATTATCGTGAAAACTTAAATCATACATTGTGAAATTACCTCTATTAGTAGACAAGTCACATTTTGGGTCTGATTTAGCTTCAATTGCACAAAAACCTGTATGATGAACTTCTAAATGATCAATTTCAAAGTTTGTAGACTTTAACCATAATTTAACCCCTACAGATCCATTTAAATCTTGTGTTGTCACATTTATACCATATTTATCAGAACTTCCAGTTCCAGATATTTTAAAATATTTGGAATTCTCCACCCAAATTCCATAACCATAACTTGCAGAAATATTAACGACTCCACCGCAATTTTTAATAATAATAGGATTGGCAGCAGTTCCTGTTAAATTTCTTATTTTTAATTGTTTTCTAGTTCCTGCTGTTAAACAGATTACTTTTCCTGGCAGTATGGAATTATTAGCTCCGTCTATTAAAGTTTGACTTATGGGAATTGTTATATCGCAATTACAGGATTGAGAAAATGTTTTTTGATTAATAAATGAGAGTGTGAAAATGAAAAACAAAGCTAAAGCATGTGATGTATTGAAAAATTTCTTTTTTAACATGAATATAAAATTGGATTTATGTGGCTGAATATTAAATTATTATGAATTAAATCGACTTAGATAATTAATATATTCAGCAACATTGCAATCATTATACCAATCCTTATTTGTGTAGATTTCATTAAACTTTTTTAACACATTAGCGTTTCATTCATTCATTAGAAGCTGATTTTTGGAAATTATAAAAAAATACAATTTAACTGAAGTCCACATAGATAGAATTATTGAAATGGCTTGGGAGGATCGAACACCATTTGAAGCCATAGAATTCCAGTTTGGATTAAGTGAAGGTGAAGTTGTAAAACTGATGAAAAACCAACTTAAATTAAGCAGTTGGAAACTTTGGCGAGAACGAGCTCACAAAGTCTCAATGAAACATACTAAAAAAAGAGATCCAGAAATGCTTGGATTTAAGTGTAAAGAACAAAGAACAATAACTGGAAATAAATTAAGTAAACGATAATTAATTATCGTTCATAATTTTGTAAGCTGCAATAATTCCACTCAAGGTTACTCCCGGAATTCCTTGACCTGGATAAACAGAATCTCCAACTAAATACAAGCCTTTTTCCAACCTTGCATTCTGCATTTGCCAAGGTTTTACTTTCATAAATTGCGGATAGCCACCTACAAACCCAAATTTTCTTTTTGTCCAATTTTCCCAACCTTGTGGAGTTGTTGAATGATAAGAATCTATTTGCTCCCTTTTGAATAAATCTTTTTCAATTAAAAAATTTATAATTTGCTCAGCAATTAAATCTTTATTTTCAATTTTAAAATTTTCCGGGTCATGAATATGAGTTGAAATATTTGCAATAGTCTTACCATTTTTCGTTCGTAATTTGTCTTCAGAATGAGAAAAACTAATAAAAATACTTTTAGAATTTATTCCTTTTATTTGGTTTTCAAAATGTAGTTGGTGATGTAGAATTTCATTGTTTTTTGGTTTTCCGTTTAAAACTATTCCCATTGTAAATGCACCACTTAGTTTCTTTGAAGTAAATAATTTTTGTTCTAGTTTTTGAACATTCGTATTAATGGTTTTATCAGTGTAAGGCGAGGAAGAATCTTTGTTTTTGTTTTTATTCAAAAGATCATATAAATTATTTAATGGAATACCAGAGATTATGTTTTTAGACTGATAAGTGTTAGACTTTGTTTGAACAAAATAGTTATATCCTTTATCAATTTTTATTACCTCTTCATTATAAATAATTTCAGAACCATTTGCGATTAAGTAATTTTCTAATTTATTTATTAACGAAATTAATCCGCCATCCATATAGTAATTTCCATAATTGGTATAACACAGTGCAGTAGCACCGAAAAGTGCATTTACTTCTTTATTTGTGTTTTGTGCAGTGATAATTAATTGCTCATCCACAAATTCAACAAATTTTTTATTTAGATGTAAATTATATTTTTTCAATAAAGTTTCCATACTTATAAATGCACTTGGGATCATTTTTAATTGATCTATATTTACATTTTTAGCACAATTTAGTAAATCTGAAATTGAATTTGGAGGAAAAGTTAATTGTTTTAAAGATGTATTCCATACTAATTTACTTATTGCAAAACATTCTTTCCAAAACTCTTCTTGACCTTCGGAACCAAATATTTTTTTTACTTCTTTTATCCATTTATCTAATTCTTTATATCTAATTATTTCTGTTCCGTCTCTTAAAATTACCCTCATTGGAACTGATAAAATTCTTGCATTTAAATCAATATTTGCCTGTTTTAATAAGTAATTTAACGGCATTCCTTCATCCAGCCCAACAAGTGTGGTGGCACCAGATTCAAAAATATATCCATTTCGCTCGAAGGAACTACTACATCCTCCAGCAGTTTTGCCTTGTTCTAAAATACGAATTTTCCAACCTTTGCTACATAATAGTACAGCAGCAGACAACGATCCCATTCCACTACCAATTATCAATACTTCGGATTTCATTAAATTAAATTTACGTTTTTTCTTTCTTAAACAATAAGCGATGCGGCTTGTTCGACAAATTGTAAACTATAGATTTAATTTTAAATGACAACTAATTTAGCAAACAAAAATTATTTAATTATCGGCGGAACATCTGGAATTGGACATGCAATATGTAAACAACTAATTGAATTAGAGGCAAATGTATTTTCTATTTCAAGAAGCGAAACGAGTGATATTGATGGAGTTATTCATATTCAAGCAGATGTTTTAGGTGATCTTTCTGCAATTTCTAATCAACTACCATCTAAGCTAGACGGGTTAGTTTATGCACCGGGAAGTATCAATCTAAAACCATTCAATCGTTTAAGCTCTTCCGATTTTTTACAAGATTTTGAAATTAATGTTTTAGGTGCTGTTAAAATTATTCAATTAAATTTAAATGCATTGAAATCTGCTGGTTCATCTTCAATCGTTTTATTTAGTACTGTAGCAGCGGCAACTGGGATGAGTTTTCACGCTTCTGTAGCGGCTTCTAAAAGTGCAGTTCAAGGACTCGCAATTTCATTAGCAGCAGAATATTCTCAAGCAAAAATAAGAGTCAATGTAATTGCTCCATCTTTAACAGACACTCCATTGGCAGCTGCACTTTTGTCTAGTGACGAAAAAAGAATTGCTTCTGATAAAAGACATCCTTTAGGTAGGATCGGCAATGCTGGTGAAATTGCTGAAGCAGCTATTTATTTACTTTCTGATCAATCTTCATGGATGACCGGGCAAATTCTCAGGTTAGACGGTGGTATGTCGGTGATTCGCTCATTTTAATTATTTTTGACAATGATTTATTACAATCATTCCGATATTTCTTCTTTGGAACAACGTTTTCGTACGAATTTTGTAAATTCTCTTTCCGGATTTAGAAGTTTAAATTTAATAGGAACTGCAGACTTAACTAATAATGAAAATTTAGCGATTTTTAATTCTGTATTTCATGTAGGAGCAAATCCAGCTATGCTTGGTATGGTAATAAGACCAAACGGTCCAGAACATGGAACATTAAAAAATATAATTTCCACAAAGTCTTTTACAATTAATAATGTATTAAAACAATTTTACAAAAATGCACACCAAACAAGTGCAAGATATGAATCATCTATTTCTGAATTTACAAAATGCAACCTCAATTCAAAGTATATAGATGGTTTTTGCGCTCCTTTTGTTGCCGAGTCTAGTATACAAATTGGATTAATTTTACAAGAAATCATACCAATAAAAGCGAATGAAACAACTATAATAATTGGTACTATACAACATGTATTTTTAAATGATCTGATTTTAAAAGAGGATGGTTTTTTAGATCCGATGACAGCTGAAACTATTACAAATTGTGGTTTAGATGCATACTACCAATGTGATTTAATTGCTCGATTAAGTTATGCTAAGCCAGATCTGGAAATCAAATTAAAATAGTTATTCTTTTCTTAAAACAAATCTAAAAGGAATATCCAATCGTTTGCTCCAAGATTTTTCTGAGTGATCTTCACCATCAAATTTAAGTGATTTATAGTTATTTTTTGAATATCCCTTTTTAGAAAAAATAGTATCTACTTTTAATTGATAAGGTTCATATAAACTATCTAGAGTTTTTGTTCCATAGTCGAAATAAAAGTTGTGATTTTTAGGATTTGGTATTTTTACTTTTAAATAATCCAAGAATGATTCAGGAATTAAATCATTTTTTTTCTTTACACTGCCCACCCAATGGGTTGATAAGCAAGCTACTGAACTAAATATTTCAGGGTATTCGCAAATTGCATACATAGAAATTAAACCTCCCATACTTGAGCCAGCCATAAAAGTATTTTGTTGATCTGATTTGGTTTTATACTTTTTATCGATATATGGTTTAAGTTCTTTTGTTATAAATAATAAATAGTTATCCCCTAATGGCTGATCATCAAATTCATTTTTGAGCAATTCATTTCTAGCATCAGTATTTATATAGTTCAAAGATTTTTGAGGATAATATTCTTTAAACCTCTTATTTCCTCCATTTTGTATTCCAACAACAATACAATTTTTCAATTCCTTTTCTTTTGACAATATTGCAAGTGTTTCGTCTACTTTCCATTCTTGCTTGTTCCATGTTTGGGAAGTATCAAAAAGCATCGATCCATCATTCATATACAAGACAGAAAAACTTTTAGCGCCATCATAATTTTCTGGTAACCATATATAAACATCTCTTGGATCAATGTATTTTGAAACAAATTTGGAGTAGGTTTCTATTTTACCAGAAGAAACTTGAACAGATTGGCAAGATGAATGAAGAGAAAATAACGTCAGAAATATAATTAAAGTGTTGATTTTCAATCGCATGACTTTATTATTTTTAGTTTATAGAATTAAATACCGTTTTTTTGTTTTAATCGTTTATTGACCAAAGATAAAATCATAAACTACAAACAGAAATTATAATTTAATGTTAAATTAATATGGCAGCAAAATCAACTCAAATACCTTTGAAAGAAAAAATTCTTCAAGCGTACATGGATTATATACTTAGCAACGGAACAAATCCTCCTTCAGTTTATGTTTTTTCAAAATCGATATCTATAAAAGAGAGTGAGTTTTATCAAGAATTTTCTTCATTCGAGAGTCTTGATGGTGAGATATGGAATTCAGAATTTGAAGAAACTTTAGTTTCTGTAAAAAGTCAGGAAGTGTATGATGGATATTCTGCAAGGGAAAAAACTTTGTCTTTATATTTTGCTTTTATTGCAAAATTACTTCAAAACAGAAGTTTTGCGGTTTATAGCTATAGAAAATCTTTAAATGGCTTAAGAACTCCTGCCGTTTTTCATAAGTTGAAAATGAAATTTAACGAGTTTTCTGATGAAGTAATTCTTGAAGGTTTAGACACTGGAGAAATTATAGATCGACGATTTATCACCGATAGATATAAAGACGGTCTTTGGGTTCAATTTAAATTTGTTGTAGATTTTTGGGTAAAAGATAAAAGCAACGGATTTGAGAAGACAGATGAAGCAATTGAAAAAGGAGTAAATCTTACCTTCGATTTATTTGCTAGAAGCCCCCTTGATAGTCTTTTAGACTATGGAAAATTTTTATCAAGAAATGCAAATTTTCAATTTTCAAGTAAATAAAATAGATTTTTGATTATCTGATGAAAGAACAAAATAGTATACCGACCAGTAAAGTTGAAAGATCGGCAAAATTTGTTACCACTGGTATTAAAGTGGGTGGAAACTATATTAAACATTATTCAAAAAAATTGTTTAATCCTGCCCAAACAAGAGATGAATTGAACGAGAATAACGCAACAGATATTTATAATTCGCTTAGTGAATTAAAAGGTAGCGCTTTGAAAATTGCTCAAATGCTAAGCATGGATAAAGGTATTTTACCCAAAGCCTATGCAGACAAATTTTCTCTATCCCAATACAATGCTCCACCATTATCAGGACCATTAATTGTGAAAACGTTTTCTAATTACTTTGGAAAAACACCCTTCGAACTTTTTGATAAGTTTGAAATAAAATCCACCAATGCAGCTTCAATTGGTCAAGTTCATAAGGCAGAATTGAATGGAAAAAAACTGGCAATTAAAATTCAATATCCAGGAGTGGGAGATAGCATAAGTTCTGATTTAAAATTGGTTAAACCTTTTGCTTTCCGATTATTGGGAATGAGTGAAAAAGAGCTGGACATCTACATGAAAGAAGTTGAGCAAAAAATGCTCGAAGAAACAGATTATGAGCTAGAAGTTAAAAGATCAATCGAGTTTTCCGAAGCATGCAAGCCAGTACAAAACCTTGTTTTTCCAGAATATTTTCCAAAATTATCTGGGAAAAGAATTATAACAATGAGTTGGTTAGAAGGATTGCATTTAAAAGAATTTTTAGCAACTAATCCAAGTCAAAAATTAAGAAATAAAATTGGCCAAGCTCTGTGGGATTTTTATCATTTCCAGATGCACGAGTTAAGAGCTGTTCATGCAGATCCTCATCCTGGTAATTTTATGATTACCCCAGCTGAGCAATTGGCAGTAATTGATTTTGGATGCATAAAAGAAATTCCGGAAGACTTTTACGAACCTTACTTTGCACTTACCAGTACAGATGTTTTAAAAGACAAAACAGAAACCATTAAATTGTTTAGAGAGCTAGGCATGATTTTACCTAACGATTCGGAGCAACAAATTAATTTTTATCATAAAAATTATAAGGAAATGATTGAACTCTTTTCAAGACCTTATTCTGAACAAGTTTTTAATTTTGCAGGTGAAAATTATATTAATAATTTATTTGCATATGGTGAACAAGTTGCAAACACTCCTGAATTTAAGCAAGCCAGAGGAGTAAAACATTTTATTTATATTAATAGAACTAATTTCGGTTTATACAATCTGCTTCATGATTTAGGAGCTGTTATCAATACACAATCATATACTTCACATCCATTGACTGTATAACAATTTTACATGAAAATCCTGCTAACCGGCGCAAATGGATATATTGGAACAAGACTTTTGCCGGTTTTGGTCCAAAAAGGATATCATGTAGTTTGTATGGTTCGTGATCCAAGGAGATTCAGAGAAGTAAGTGAATTTGGAGATCATGTAGAAATTATAAAGGGAGATCTTTTAGATTTAGAATCTTTAAACAGTATTCCGAAAGATATTGATGCTGCATATTATTTGGTGCACTCAATGGGATCTTCTGGCTCGGAATTTTACGAACTTGAATCTAAGAGTGCAGATAATTTTATTAAAGTAATTAATAGTACTAAAGCATTACAAATAGTTTATTTAAGTGGAATTGTAAATGATGCTACAAAACTTTCGAAGCATTTATCCTCTAGGCTAAACGTAGAAGAGATATTACAGAGTGGAAAAGTTCCTGTTACGGTTTTGAGAGCGGCAATAATTATTGGTTCTGGTAGTGCATCATTTGAAATCATTAGAGATATTTCTGAAAAACTACCTGTAATGGTAGCTCCAAGATGGTTAAATACAAGATGCCAGCCAATAGCCATTCGTGATGTGCTTACCTATTTAGAAGGAGTAATAAATAAAAAAGAGGCTTTAAATCAAATTTTTGATATCGGAGGCCCAGATGTTCTCACCTATAAAAAAATGATTTTGCAATATGCAGAAGCCAGAGGATTAAAAAGGTATATTTTAATTTTACCTTTCCTTTCTCCAAAAATTTCTTCTTATTGGTTGTATTTTGTAACCTCAACTTCTTTTTCGCTAGCGCAAAGCTTAGTAGATAGTATGAAGATTGAGGTGATTTGTCATGAAAATAAAATAAAGCAATTAGTGGAAACTGAAAATATTAGTTACGTTAGTGCATTAAATTTAGCATTCGTAAAAATTGAGCAAAATTCTATTGTAAGTAGCTGGAAAGATGCATTAAATAAAGGGCTATTAAGTACCTCATTCATGGATCAGGTGAAAGTTCCACAGAACGGAACTATGGAATACAAAGTAAAAATGATGTTTAAAAGAAATACAGAGGATGTGCTTAGTAATATTTGGGCAATTGGTGGTGATAGAGGCTGGTATTATTGGGATTGGATATGGAATGTTCGTGGATTTTTGGATAAGGTTTTTGGCGGAGTAGGTTCCAGAAGAGGTCGTACAAGCAGTGTAAATATAAAAGCAGGCGATGTTTTAGATTTCTGGCGTGTTTTATTAGCTGATAAAAAAAACAATCGATTATTGCTTTATGCAGAAATGAAATTACCAGGAGAAGCTTGGCTTGAATTTAAAATATTAGAGCGAGACAATGAAAAAATATTAAGCCAAGTAGCAACTTTTAGACCCAATGGATTGATGGGTAGATTGTATTGGTATGCGATGATGCCCTTTCACTATTTTATATTTAAAGGAATGGCTAGACAGATCGTAAATTTTGAAGAAAAAAATTAAATAAGATAAAATTAAATTAAAAAAAAGACCTGTTTATCAACAAGTCTTTTTTCTTGATTTAAGATTTCAATTAAAAATAAAAGTTTAAAGAGATTGAGCTATTATTACTATTTTGAACTCCAAAACCACTACTTTTTCCATTAATTACAGTTGCATTTCCATTTCCTACTTTTTCCGTTCTCTCACTAGTAGAAGATGAAGTTAAATTAAGACCAAAATTTCCTCCAACAGACATTTTAGGTGCAAAGAAATACTCTAAACCCAAAAATCCACCCACTCCAAAAGTTAAAGTATTACCACCTTCTTCTAAGAAATTACCATTTGCATTGTTTGCATTAGTAAATTCTCTTCTTCCATCGTTGTTTGAAGAAGACATAATCATAAACTGAGGACCATAGCTTACCACTAATCTTCCTGCACCTCTTCTGATTTCATATCCAGCTCCGATTCCAATGTTGGATCTAGAAACTTTGAATTCATCAATCTTATTTGTATCTGTTCCGTTTTGAGATTCAAATGTTGATGAATTAATACCTAATGTAAAATCTACTCTTACAGCACGGTTATCTTCTAAAAAATACCTTCCTGAGATTGTAAATGGATTTCCAGCCGAACCATAATTGCTAAAAATAGGAGAATTATTATCGTCCGTTTTACCGAAAAAATTTCCTGCGTAATCTAGAAATGGTGCTGCACTAATAATTAAACCATAATCTCCTGCCACTGGTTTGATTGGCATACCTTTTTTGTTCATCATTTGTTGTGCGCTTGCAGAAATTGTAATTCCTGCTAGTGCTAACATTAAAATTGCTTTTTTCATTTTTTTGTTTGTTTTAAGTGTTAAATTGTTTAGGCATAAAAGTGCCAGTAGGTTATAAATTAATGTAATATTAAACTAAAATCTTAACACTTAGCTAATCTTGAAAAAGTTTTTAACATTATGTGTTCACAAATGTGGAAAACTCATTATCAGCATCATTGTTGAACACTAATAAACATAAAATAAATTAATAAAATTTAACTAATATGAATTTTTTATTAGCAGGTGGCAGCGGGATGATTGGAAGGCAACTTTCTGCTTTGCTTACCAAACAGAACCACAAAGTAGCATGGCTAACTCGATCTAAAGTGAGCCAAGGAATTTCCTATGAACAATATTTATGGGATATAAATGAAAAAAGTATAGACATAAATTGTTTAAAGGGAATCGATATTATCATTAATTTAGCAGGAGAGGGAATTGCTGATAAACGATGGACAGAAGAAAGAAAGAAAGAAATTATAGAAAGTAGAGTAAAAAGTACTGCTTTACTTTTCGACTTAGTGAAAAACAATACTAATACTGTACGAAAATTTATATCCTCTTCAGCAATTGGTTTTTACAGTGATAGAGGAGATGATTTGATGGTGGAAGAATGTTTGCCTGCAAATGACTTTTTAGGAAAATGCTGCCAATTATGGGAAAACGAAGTAGTGAAATTTAAAGAGTTAAAAATACCCGAAGTAAGAATTAGGACAGGAGTGGTTTTAAGTTTAAAAGGTGGCGCCTTACCCAAAATTCTTGCACCTGCAAAATTTGGATTTGGAGCAGCTTTAGGAAGCGGAAAGCAGTGGATGTCTTGGATTCATATTGATGATTTGTGTAAAATTTTTATTTATGCCGCTGAAAACGAAATGGTAAATGGTGCATTTAATGCTGTTGCACCAAGACCTGTCACCAATTTGCAATTTACAAAAACCATGTGCGAAGCTATTAAAAAGCCTTTTTGGATGCCAAATGTTCCAGAGTTTGCTTTAAAATTAGCTTTTGGAGAAATGAGTTTAGTAGTTTTAGGAAGTACAAAATGTTCTGCAGAAAAAATTGAAAAAGCTGATTTTAATTTTCAATATCCTCAACTTAATTTAGCTTTAAAAAATTTATTGGGTAAATAAAAATGAAAGATTCTATTTCCATTTTTTGGTTTCGGAGAGATTTAAGATTAAATGATAATGCGGCATTATATCATTCTTTAAAATCTAATTATAAGGTATTACCTATTTTTATTTTTGATAAAAATATTTTAGATAAACTAGAGGATAAAAAAGATGCTCGTGTAGAATTTATTTTAAAAACAATTAATGAATTAGATAAAGATTTAAAAAAAGATGGCAGTGGTATTAAAGTTTTTTATGGAGTGCCAAAAGATATTTTTTCATTGTTATTAAAAGATTTTGATATTAAAGAGGTTTACAGCAATCATGATTATGAACCTTATGCAAAGGAACGTGATGAAGAAATAAAAGAATTATTAAAAAAATCTAACATTGATTTCTACACGTTCAAAGATCAGTGTATTTTAGAATATAATGAAGTGCTGAAGGACGATGGAAAACCGTATACTGTATTTACTCCATATAAAAATAAATATCTAAAAATACTTACCGAAGATCATTTAAAACCATATCCTGATAAAGAAAATAGTAATAATTTATATAAAAATAAAGGATTTGATATTCCAACATTAACAGAAATGGGATTTCAAAAAACTGAAATTAATATTCCAGATAAAATTTACAAGAATGTAGTAAAAGATTATTACGAAAAAAGAAATTTTCCGTCCATTGAAGGTACTTCCAGAATAAGTTTACATTTAAGATATGGAACAATAAGTATAAGAGAACTTGCAACAGAAGGAAGAAAGAATAGTGAAACTTGGTTGAGTGAATTGATTTGGAGAGATTTTTATTTTCAAATTTTGGCCAATTTTCCACATGTAGCAAAAGGATCATTCAGACCAGAATATGATAAAATAAAATGGCGAAATAATGAAGTTGAATTTAAAGCTTGGTGCGACGGGAAAACAGGATACCCCATTGTAGATGCTGGAATGCGGCAGTTAAATGAAAGTGGATTTATGCATAATCGAGTAAGAATGATTGTTGCAAGCTTTCTAACCAAACATTTATTAATAGATTGGAGATGGGGAGAAGCTTATTTTGCAAAAAAATTATTAGATTTTGAATTAAGCAGTAATAATGGTGGATGGCAATGGGCAGCTGGTAGCGGAACAGATGCTGCTCCTTATTTTAGAATTTTTAATCCAGAGGAGCAAACCAAAAAATTTGATAAAGATTTGAAATATATTAGAAAATGGGTTCCTGATTTTCAAGAATTTTCCTATCCAAAACCAATTGTTGAACATAAAATGGCAAGAGAAAGATGCTTAAAGGTTTATGGTGAAACTTTAAAAAAATAAATTAACCATCGAAAACTAACTTTTTATATTTACTGGTTGTGGTATTTTTACGTAATATCCAGTTCCGTCATAATTCCTTTTTCTAGGATTTTCTATACAAGGTTTTGAACAACAACCTTCCAATTTATCTCCACAATCTTCGCATTGTGTAAAATGCTCATTGCATTCTGGATTTGCACAATTAATCATTTTAGAGCTTGTGGTTCCACAGTTTTTGCAAAAAGAAATAATGGTAGGATTAATCGAGTTCACTGCCACAGAAAGCCGATTATCAAACACATAACATTCTCCATCGAAATCTTTTCCTCCTGCTTCTTTTCCATATTTTATAATACCACCATGCAATTGATACACTTGCTCAAATCCTTCATGTAATAATAATGCACTTGCTTTTTCACATTTAATTCCGCCTGTACAATAGGTAATTATTTTTTTATTTTTATACTTAGCTAATTCATTTATTTTGGACGGAAAATCCCGAAAATTTTCGATATCTAAGGTAATTGCATTTTTAAACTTACCTAGTTTATGTTCGTAATCTGATCGGACATCCAAAATAATAACATCTTCTTGATCTATAAATTTTGCAAAATCTTTGGGTGCTAAATGAACTCCTGTTTTTGTAGTCGGGTCAATTATTTTAGGATCTCTAAGTCCTGAATGCACAATTTCTGATTTGTAACGACAATGCATTTTTATAAATGTGGGCTCCGATACATCATCTATTTTAAAATCAATTTTAGAAAAACGATGCTCAGCAAGCAAAACTTTCATGTATGTTTCGCAAGATTCTTTACTTCCTGAAACTGTTCCGTTAAGACCTTCGTCTGCGACAATAATTCTGCCTGTAAGCTTAAGGGATTTACAAAATTGGAGATGTTCTAATGCAAATTCTTCTGCATTTTCTATTGCGGTATAACAATAGTAAAGTAATGTTTGATAATTCATAATTGCTATTGATACAGTTGCAAACTGCGTTTAATATGCGACAAATATAGATTTAATTCATTCATGATTGTAGATAATTTAGTTTTATCCTGACTTAAGGATTGTCCTAAACTATTTTAGGATCCTTTTTTTTTCACAAATAGATATAGCAGATAGCCCGACCTTCCAAGTTTAATTTCTCCTATTTTGGAAAAACTTTGTTTGGTAATATCCTCCAAAATGGTTGAAACAAATAATAATTAAATCTCCAAAGATTAGATCAAAACTGCTAATTCTATAGTTGATTTGGATTTTTGACTTTCCGAAATTTGATTTGAAAAATTTAAATTTCATTGTGTTTACGTTTCAAGCTAAATGCTACAAATAACTACCTTTACACAAAAAAAAATAAATGTATCAAACGCTACAACCGGTATTGCAAAAAGAACTTGCAGAAATAGAAAATGCAGGATTATATAAAAGAGAACGAATTATAATTTCTGCGCAAGGACCTGAAATACAAGTAAGTACAGGGCAAGAAGTAATAAATTTTTGTGCTAATAATTATTTAGGATTGGCCAATCATCCAATTATACTACAAGCAGCTAAAGATGCCATTGATTCTCATGGATTTGGATTGGCTTCTGTACGGTTTATTTGCGGAACTCAGGATATACATAAAGAATTGGAAAAAAAGCTATCAGAATTTTTAGGAACGGAAGATACTATATTATATGCAGCAGCTTTTGATGCTAATGGTGGTGTTTTCGAACCCTTGTTCAATGAGCAGGATGCCATTATTTCGGATGCACTAAATCATGCTTCTATTATAGATGGAGTACGTTTGTGCAAAGCAGAGCGACATAGATATGACCATAATGACATGGAAATGTTGGAAGAAAAACTGAAAGCGACTCAAGAAAAGCGTCATAGAATAATCGTAACCGATGGTGCTTTTAGTATGGATGGGACCATTGCACAATTAGATAAAATTTGTGAATTAGCAGATAAATACAGAGCATTGGTAATGATAGATGAATGCCATTGCACTGGATTTTTAGGAAAAACTGGGCGTGGAAGTCACGAGCATAATGGAGTACTTGGAAAGATCGATATCATAACTGGTACGCTTGGAAAAGCCCTTGGTGGTGCTTCTGGAGGATTTACCTCAGGAAAAAAAGAAATTATTGATCTACTTCGCCAGCGATCTAGGCCTTATCTGTTTTCAAATACTTTAGCTCCTTCTATCGTTGGTGCTTCTATTGCGGTTTTAGATTTATTGAAAAACAGCACAGAGCTTAGAGATAAATTGGCAGATAATACGACTTATTTTAGAGAAAAAATGACCGCTGCTGGATTTGATATTAAGGCAGGCGTACATCCAATAGTTCCAATTATGCTGTATGATGCAAAACTTTCTCAAGATTTTGCAGCTAAATTATTGGAGGAAGGAATTTATGTTATTGGTTTTTATTTTCCTGTGGTGGCTCAGGGTAAAGCAAGAATTCGTGTACAACTTTCTGCTGCTCACGAGCAGCATCATTTGGACAAAGCGATAGCCGCATTTACTAAAGTTGGTAAAGAGTTAGGCGTAATTTCTTAGTTTTCAATAATTCAAGAAAAACTATGCAAGCAAAAATAAATGCTCTTTTAGAAGAAATCAAGAATTACATTCCAAAAAATTCAGTTGAATTAGAAGAATTTAGAATTAATTATTTAGGAAGAAAAGGAATTCTAGGTCAATTATTTGAAGATTTTAAATTGTTGGCAGGAGAAGAAAAAAGGAATTTGGGAAAAGTTTTAAATGAATTAAAACAGGCAGCAGAAAATAAAATTTTAGATTTTAAAGATTCATTCACCATTGATGAGGTGAAAACTGAAAACAAAAATGATTTAACCTTGCCAGGAAATTATTCACCAGCAGGAGCTAGACATCCTTTGTCAATAGTAAGAAATCAATTAATTGAATTATTTGCAAAATTGGGTTTTGCAGTGGCTGATGGGCCAGAAATAGAAGATGATTGGCACTTATTTTCTGCATTAAATTTTCCAGAAGATCATCCTGCAAGAGATATGCAAGATACTTTTTTTGTACCTGCTAGCGATGGTGAACAAGAAAGTGAACCTTTAGCTTTGCGAACACATACTTCCTCTGTTCAAGTACGATTAATGGAAGCTGGGAAACCACCATTTAGATCAATAATGCCAGGTAGAGTTTACAGAAACGAGGCAATTTCTGCTAGGGCTCATTGCCAATTTCATCAAATAGAAGGATTGTATGTAGATGAAAATGTTTCATTTGCAGATTTAAAGCAAACATTATACTATTTCATCCAAGAGTTTTTTGGAGAAGGAACAAAACTGAGATTCAGACCATCTTATTTCCCATTTACAGAGCCATCTGCAGAGATGGATATTGATTGTCAAATTTGTAAGGGAGTAGGATGTAATGTTTGTAAATACACAGGCTGGGTTGAAATTCTCGGCTGCGGAATGGTAGATCCCTCAGTATTAGAAAATTGTAATATTGATTCTAAAAAATATACTGGGTTTGCATTCGGTATGGGAATTGAAAGAATTACGATGCTGAAATATCAAGTAAAAGATTTGCGTTTGTTTTTTGAAAATGATTTTCGATTTCTGAAACAATTTATTGGAGAAAATTAATGAAAAACGGAATGCTCTTTTTTTTACACAAAAAAATCTTACTTGCCAATTTGGCTTTGCTATTATTAATTTTAAATGCTTGCCAAGGAGACAATCAAGAAGATGTTCCGTTTAGAACAGTAAACATTGATATTAATTTGAGTAGCCCCGATTTTATCGCATTAAATGGAGTAGGAGGATTTGTGTACATAAGTGGTGGTGTAAAAGGAATATTTGTTTCACGAAAATCATTCGATGAATATGTTGCATTTGATAGAAATTGTACATTCAATGCTCAAGATGGATGCGTAGTTTCTGCCGATTCAAGCGGTTTTTTTTTGGAAGATAGAGCTTGTTGTGGTTCTCGATTTTCTTTTGACCAAGGAAATTCTATAAATGGACCAGCCACTCGTACTTTGCGGATGTATAGAACTTTTATAACTGGCACTACACTATCCATTACTAATTAATACATGGAACCAGATAAAATTCAATTAACAATAAAGCAGGCTGCAAAAGATCTGTTTAGGAAATACGGTTACCATAAAACGAGTGTAAATGAAATTGCACGCAAAGCAAAGATTGCAAAAGCAACCATTTATAAATATTTCGATAGTAAAGAAGTGGTTTTAAAAGCCATCGTTATGGACTATTTGACAGTTGCCATTCACGATTTAATGCAGCATCCCCATCCTAATTTAAATAAATACGAAAGAATTTCTCGGCTTCTAATGCAAACAAGTCGGCTTTCCTATACAGTGTGTAACGAGTTTATAGGTTGGGAATTTATACGTGAGTCTGTAAATGCTCAGGAATTTCTAAAAAACCTTTCTGATGATTTGGAAACGCTAATTATAGATAGTTTTATTGAAAATGATGAATTTGCAAGAGATCCGGAAAATATTCAATCCATTCGGTTTTTAGTAAAATCAAGTAAAAGTATTGTCTTTTCATTTGCTTTTACATCTGTAACCGTTGCAGATGTGAAAAAAAACTTTATCATTTTTGAAAAAGAACTTTTACCATTTCTGGTAAATTCAGCATTAAAAAATTATTGAACCGTTTTGGTTTTTGGTATAAATATTGTATTTTTAGATCCTAATGTAAACTAAATGTTAAGATCATGTTCATGTCAAACGAAATACTAAACTTTTCCAATCAGATCGATCAGCAGTTTGAGGTCTTTGATTCCCCAAAAAGAGGATTTTTGAATTTTTTACTTGCTTGGTTAAAAATCTAATTTTAACTGAATGTTAACTTTAGATTAAATTTTCTTTTTTCGAAAAAAGAAAATTTATATAATTTTATTTTTCTCGTACCAAAGAATAAGCGAATTTATCTCAAAATTGTAATTGTTCCTGATAATTTTTTATTCAACGCACTTACAACATAAAAATAAACTCCATCTGAAATACCATTTCCATCCCATTCAAAATCTTGGTCAATAGATTTGAATAAAACTTCTCCCCACCTACTAAAAATCGTGATTTCAAAATTCTCTAAACAAGTCTTTATACCAGCTGGTAATTTATAAGTATCATTTATGCCATCCCCATTTGGAGTGAATACATTTTTTAGTTCTAAATTAGTACTATCTGTACCTTCAGTTAATTTAATTTTTACTTTATAAATAATTTCATTTTCAAAGGAACAAAAACGATCTCTTAGTTTAAAACTAACAATATAAGGTTCATCTCTTAATACATCACAATCCCAAAGCCAAGAGAATCTTGAATTTACAATTCCCACACCTTCCGCATTATCAAATATAGGTTTTGAACGATCTAAAGAGAATATTTCTGATTCAGCAGTTAGAAATAAGGAATCGAAATTCAGATCAATACCACCTACGTCAAATTCGAGTTTCTCTCCAAGTTTTGCCTCAAAAACAGAATCTATCGGTAAAACAAATAATGCCGCTGGATTTTGATATGGCTTAAGATTTACATTCAAATTAACTAAAGCAGAAAGTGAATCAGGGCAAGAATCATCATATGCAAATATCTCTAGATTGAATTTAATATTTGTATCTAAGTCGCAGGGAGGAGTCCAACAAATTGTGCCTACAATATTTCCATTTCCTGTTTGTGAAATTGGATCGATGAAAGCACCCATTTTAAAAATATCAATACCAATACTTTTAACTTTAAATTTCAATTGATCTCCCAAATTATCATTGATTTGAAAATCAATACAATTGTTTTTACCTAAAACTAAAGTTGCAACATTATTTGGTAGAAAAGTAACAATAGAAGGGGCTTTATAAACTTCGCAATCAGCAACAAAAAATTGAATTTCTCTTCTTACTTCACCTATTTTAATTCCATTTCTGAATTCAGAAACCAAAACAGAAAATACATAAACTCCATTTCTAGTTGGTGTAATGGTTAAATCTCCTGTTGTAGAATTTATAGCTAAATCTGGACTTCCATTCATAATATTAGAAAGAGAATAATTAGGTGCCCAAGTTATTTCTGGATAAGGACCTGAGCTTAAAAAAGTATTGAGCCCATTTGTTTCCGCATTAGTGGTATTTCCTTTTAACGGTACTATTAAAGAATAAATAAGCTCATCTCCATCTTTTTCTGTTACACCAAAATTGAAAACAAATGGTTTTCCTACACATAAATAATTGAGAGGATCTTTCATAAATCTAGGCGAACTATTAATAAATTCAGGTTTAGCTGGAGGATGTGGGCTAGGTATTTCCATGTAAAATGCCATTCCTGTATTACCCGGATCTTCAATATTGGCAATTACATTATTCCTACAACACCTTTCCCAACTAAAATAATAACCTGCTGTATTATTATATTTACTAGGCTCTAACAAAATTTCTTTAAAGTAAAGTTTGGCATCTAAACCAACTATTGAATTATCAACACAATCCTCATCATTGAATTTTACTTCATAAGGTTGGTCAAAATCCATCAAAATAGAATCAACAAATGCATTTGTTTCTTTATCGTAAACCGCAATTTTTATAGGATCTCTATTAAAACCAGGCACACCATTTACATTATCTCGATAAACTTTTAATCTTAATAAATAGGTATTCCCTTGTTTATACTCTAAACTAAAATCTCCACCGATAATGTGAGAGGCAAAAGTTTGAACAGATAGAATTAAAAAGGCAAGTAGATAAATTATTTTTTTCAATAGCATAGAAGGAAATTAACCCACGGATAAAAATAGCATCTTAATCAACACTTTAATAATTAAATTTGCAAACAAATGAGAAGAACGCGGCTTGAAAAGCAAATTATTGAAAATGTATCTATTGTAGACTTCGCTCATGACGGGCGTTCTGTGGGTAAAACAGGCGAATTAGTTCTTTTTGTAGAAAATACCGTTCCGGGTGATGTAGTAGATGTTGAGGTAAAAGGAAAGAAAAAATCTTTTTTTGAAGGTGTTCCATCTGTATTTCATCATTATTCTGAAGATCGTGTTACTCCATTTTGTGATTATTTTGGAATTTGTGGAGGATGTAAATGGCAACATCTCAACTATTCTGCTCAATTAAAATACAAACAAAAGCAGGTGAATGACGCAATGCAAAGAATTGCAAAAGTTGTAGATGTTCCTACTTTAGATATTATACCATCAGAATCCGACAAATTTTATCGAAATAAATTGGAATTTACTTTTTCGGATAAGCGCTGGTTTACAAATGCAGATTATATTCCCGAAGAGCAAGAGAAAACGAGTGGCTTAGGATTTCATGTTGGCGGAAGGTTTGATAAAATAGTGGATGTGGAAAAATGTTGGTTGCAAACAGATCCATCCAATCAAATCCGTAATTTTTGTAGAGAATATGCCTATGCAAACGAATTAAGTTTTTATAATATAAGAGAGAATTTCGGTTTTTTAAGAAATCTGATTATTCGGACAAGTTCTACTGGTGAACTAATGGTGCTATTAATTCTTGCAGAAGCAGATCAAGAAAATATTTTTTCTATGCTTTTAGCTATCAAAAATAAATTTCCTGAAATCACAAGTTTGCTTTATTGCATTAACACCAAAAAAAATGACACCATTTTTGATCAAGAAATTTTACATTTTTTCGGCAATGAATTCATTTTAGAGGAAATGAAAACCAATGATGGAATTTCTTTAAAATATAAAATTGGACCAAAATCTTTTTATCAAACTAATTCTAAACAAGCAGAAGTTTTGTACAAAAAGGCTGTAGAAATGGCTGATATAAGCAAAACAGATTTGGTTTACGATTTGTACACTGGTGCTGGAACCATTGCGAATTTTGTAGCTCAGCAAGCAAAGGAAGTTATAGGAATCGAATATGTAGCCGATGCAATAGAAGATGCAAAAGAAAATTCAGCCTTAAATAATATAAGCAATACACGCTTTTTTGCTGGGGATATGAAAGATATGTTGACTATTGATTTCATGGAAATTAATGGCAAACCAGATATTATTATTACCGATCCGCCTCGAGCGGGAATGCATGCAGATGTATGCGAAAGATTAGCTGAATCTGGAGCAAAAAAAATTATTTATATTTCTTGTAATCCAGCAACTCAAGCTAGAGATTTGATTGTTTTAATGGAAAAATATAAAGTTGAAAAAATCCAACCGGTTGATATGTTTCCACATACTCAGCATGTGGAAAATATTGTTTTATTAAGTTTGAAAAAATATGGAGAATAAAGTAAGTCCACTTAAAAGTCTGGAAACAGATTTAATTTATTATAATGAATCTATTCGTGAAACAGCCATGGATATTTTGAAAGAGAAAATTAGCAAATACCCAATATTTATCGCTCATCAACACGAAAGTTCAATAGGGGAATTAATTTTGGATAAGAATGAACTAAACACCGAATGGAACATTAATGCAGCAACTTTTGAGGATTTTAAATTGAAAGGAATAATTACTCAAGATAAAGAAGATTATTTTATAGGAAACTATAAGGATCCAAAAAAGTTTATGTGTTTGTTTGTAATAGTTCCCGAAGGTGCCAATTTCGTTTATTATCCTTATAATTAATTAATTTTTTATGCCTAAAAGAACATTAATTCTAAATAAAACACAGATCGACAGTAAGATAAATAGAATTGCCTATCAGATTCTAGAAGACAATATTGAGGAAAAAGAACTGGTGATAGCTGGTATTGTTTCTCGAGGATACATATTGGCAAACCGAATAATTGATCAGTTGACTAAGATTGCTAGCTTTAAAATCATATTGGTCAAAATAGATTTAGATAAAGACAGCACTTCATTAAAAGCAAGTACAGACATTCCGTTATCTGAATTAGAAAACAAGGTAATAATCATTGTTGATGATGTAATGAGTAGCGGCAGAACATTGGGCTACGGATTAGGTGTTTTTCTAAATATGCCTGCAAAAAAAATTAGAACCGCAGTTTTAATCGATCGAGGACATACTAATTATCCAATCGCAATAGACTTCGTTGGATATTCTTTGGCCACGGTAATGCAAGAACATGTATCTGTAATAATTGGAAGCAATGAAGAAGAAGATGCTGTTTATTTAATTTAATTTTCCTTTTTTTTAATCATAATTTAATTCCCAAATAATTTGAAATCAATAATTTTATTTTCACTGTTAATCGTATCAGCTAGTATTTCTATGGCTCAAAAATCAATTGTTTCGTATCGTATTTCCTTTCCAGATGCAAAAGCTCATTATGTAAATGTAGAAATGGAAGTAGAGTCAAGTTCCGATTTTAATTTTAAAATGCCAGTTTGGACACCAGGTTCTTATTTAATTAGAGAATTCCCACGTCATGTGGAAGGTTTTGAAGCATCAGCCAATGGCAAAAAAATAGATTGGAAGAAAACTGATAAAAACACATGGAGCATTAAAAATAATTCATTAAACAAAATTACCATTAGCTATAGAGTTTATGCTTTTGAGCTTACCGTGAGAACAAGTTTTGTAGATGATGAACATGCTTATTTAAATGGAGCTTCTGTTTTTATGTTTTTAGAAGGTAAGGAATCAAATCCTATAGAATTGGTAATAAAGCCATTATCCGAATGGAAAAAAACTTCGACTAGTTTAAATTTAATTTCTGAAAATCGATATTCAGCAATTAATTATGATGAATTAGCAGATTCGCCCTTGGAAATTGGAAATCAGGACATTATTTCTTTCACTGCTTCTGGTATACCACATGAAATTGCCATGTTTGGTGGAGGCAGATATAATAAAGAAAGAATTATAAAAGATTTTACAAAAATAATTGAGGAAGAGGTAAAAGTTTTTGGAGAGCATCCGTGTAAAAAGTATGTTTTTATCATACATAATTTAACAAGTGGTGGTGGTGGATTAGAACATTTGAATTCTACAACTTTACAAGTTTCAAGAGATGCCTATGCAAGTGAAAGTTCTTACACATCTTTTTTATCTTTAGTTTCTCACGAATACTTTCACCTTTGGAATGTAAAAAGACTTAGGCCAGAAGCTCTTGGACCGTTTGACTATTCAAAAGAAAATTACACTAGAATGCTTTGGGTAAGTGAAGGTTTCACTGCTTTTTATGACGATTGGATTATTCAACGTGTAGGATTAAATTCAGCTACAAATTATTTAGATTTAATAGCCAGTAATATTAGTTCATTAGAAAATAGTGCAGGAAATAATGCTCAAGCAGTAAGTGAATCGAGTTTTGATGCTTGGATTAAATATTATAGAAATAATGAAAACTCTGTAAATTCTACCATTTCTTATTACGATAAAGGAGCATTAATAGCATTACTAATTAATTTAGAAATTATTAATCAATCAAAAGGGGCAAAAAACTTAGATGATTTAATGAAATATTTATATGATGAATATTATAAAAAACTAAATCGTGGATTTACAGATTTAGAATTTGAAAATGCCGTTATTAAATTTACAAATTCTTCTATTTCTGATTTATTTAAAAATCAAATTTATAACACCAATATAGTAGATTATGATACCTACTTTAATACTGCAGGATTGAAATTAGTTAATTTGAATGAAGGTAAAAATGAACCGAGTTTAGGTATAAAAAATTCACAAAGTGGAGGAAAAATAATTGTAACCAGTGTTCTCAAAAATAGTTCTGCTCAATTGGCTGGCATAAGTGTAAACGATGAAATTATAGCCTCAGACGGCTTTAGGATGGATGATGTTGCAAAAATACTTCTTGAGAAAAAAGTGGGTGACGTTTGCAAACTAACCATAAGTAGAGATGGAAAAATTAAAATGATCGATGTTGCATTAATTAAAAACAGTCAAGTTAAATTTCAATTAATACGATTAGAAAAACCTACGGATAGCCAAAATAAAGTTTATTCTAAATGGATCAGATAATTAAAAATTAAACCACCTTCTTTTTATTTATATACTTTATTTAAAAAAAAGAAAATAAAAAAGCAGCTTATATTTTAAGCTGCTTTTTTATTAAGTCAATTAATTATATTATTTCAAAATTTAAAAAACATATCTAATACTTAAACCTCCATCTATAACCGATAATCCAGGTTGTGCAAGCTCAATAGTAGGTTTAATATCTACACCCAAACTTATAGGGATTCCAGGAATTGTCCATTCTAAACCTAATATTCCATCTATTCCTAAACTAATAAAACCATCTTCATAATATCTGTATTTTTTTCTGTAATAATCTCTATAAAAATAATCGCCACGGTATGAGCCGATATGTGCACCACCACCATAGTAAAGTTGAAATTCTTTTTTGCCGAAAGCAGAAACGTGTTTCTCTAACAATATCGTTAAATTTATTCCTCTGTTAAAATAACCTGTTCCAATTAATCCTTCAACAGCTACAGTTGGTTTATAGAAATGCTTAACGCTAATGGCATTCTGATACCCTCCAGCTCTAATTCCCAAACCCGTTTTGTAATTTTGAGAAAAAACATTATTCAAGAAAAAGGTTGAGAATAATAAGATGAGGATGATTTTTGTTTTCATATTGTTTTTTTAATGAAAACATAATCAATAATACTACCAAATTGATAATTACACACTTTTTACTTTAGCCCAAAGTTTTATTTGCCAATTTATTTTGGCTGTGCAAATATGGTTTTCACTTCCATCAAATACTTTTACTTCAAAGGTTCGGAAAATGCTTTCTGCATTAGCCAATGCTGGTTTTATATGCTCTTCTACCCAAGCTTTACTTAGATTAAAGGTCGCAAAAACATCAGCTTTACCTTGAAAATGGTAGTTCATTTCCATACTTTTCATGATGATTCTATACTCT
This sequence comes from Sphingobacteriales bacterium, assembly GCA_038209155.1. Classification (GTDB taxonomy): domain Bacteria; phylum Bacteroidota; class Bacteroidia; order Sphingobacteriales; family Sphingobacteriaceae; genus JBBQYA01. Next base: position 49,071 of record JBBQYA010000009.1, read on the forward strand.
GAAATATTGGTAATATTCATTAATTGCAAACCACAGGCATACTCGCAAAGTGTAGCTAATCCACAAGCGTGCATCCCATTTATATGATTTTTATTTCTTCGGATAAAAGGCATTTTAATAGTAATTTCCTCATCTGTTAATTTTATTATTTCTAATTGATGAGGAGAATTAAAAGGAATTGCTCTGTGTAAAACCTTATTTAATACCCATAAATAAAAAGCAGATTTCTTTGCTTTATTCAGTAATCCCGACAGGTTTTTCATAATTGTTTTTTGTTGTTTCCATCATTTTTTGTAAATCTAAATACGAATGTTCCATTTCATTGATCATTGTATTTACGATTTGTTCAACTGGTTTTACATCATTTATAAGTTCTACCGACTGGCCTGCACACCACAATGTTTTATAATTTCCAGCTTGTACTGATGCTGACAATCTTTTCATCCCTTTAAATTGAACCAGCATTTTGAAATATTTTTTAGTTGTACTGTTTTTGGACAACATTTTTTCAAGCCAATTTTGTTTATATCCGATTTTTTTTGCAAATGGCGTATTAATAATGGTACATGGTGTTCCTGAAATTTTTTCTGTCAAAACAATATCCTCCATCTTGGAATTAACAATTGCATTTTTATATCCATCATTCACACTGCTTTCTGTAGATGCGATAAATCTTGTTCCTATAGAAACTCCAGCAGCACCCAAACTTAGCATAGATAATATCCCGCTTCCATTGGCAATCCCACCAGCAGCAATTACTGGCTTATCTGGAAAATGTTTTTGAAGCGTAGAGAGCAAAATATGTAGAGGATTAGGTCCTGCATGACCACCAGCACCTTGTCCAACGGCTATAAATCCGTCACAATTTAACGAATAACATTTTTGAGCATGAGCCAAATTAGTAACATCGCAGTATACTTTAGCACCATAAGAATGAGCTTTTTCAATAACTTCTGCAGGACTTCCCAGCGAGGTAATATAAAAGGGTACTTTTGCTTGTACACAAATCGCTAAATGCTTTATGTAAGTTGGGTTTGTTTTTTGAACAATTAGATTAACGCCATAATTACCTTCTTTTTTGTCGGCAACATAACTATTTAAATCCTTTAAAATTTTTTCTAATTCTTGATCTTCTCGAAAGTTTAAAGAAGGAAAAACGCCCATAATATTCGCATCAATTGCAGATTTTATCATTGCTACGTTACTCACTAAAAACATGGGAGCCATTATTATGGGATGTCTGACTTTGTTTTCTTCGGTAAATTTTGTTTTAATGTTCATATATCTTTGAAAATTTAAAAATAAGAATAGTTTTGTACTAAATACCTATTTGGTATATAGTATGCTTTTTTTGTTACATTTCATAAAATTCAAAAATATATTT
>JBBQYA010000010.1:0-49240 GCA_038209155.1 Sphingobacteriales bacterium
TACAGAATCAGGAATTGATCAATTATCAGTGACGTACGGAGGAGTTAAGTATTTAGCAAAAGCAAAAACCAACGCGAAAGTCCCGATTGCCATCGACTTGCCCAACATGAAGTTTACCTTTACAGAAAATGAAATAGAATTGAATGAATTGGTTTTGAAATTCGCAGGAATGATAGCCATGCCTGGCGATGATATTGAAATGGATATTAAATTCGATGCGGCTAAGTCTGATTTCAAAAACTTTCTTTCTTTGATTCCTGCTATTTATTCTTCCTCTTTTGATAAGCTTACCGCAAATGGAAAATTTGCTATCAATGGTTTTGCGAAAGGGATTTATAACGAAAAATCTTTACCAGCATTTGATGTAAATATGCTCATAGAAAACGGCTCATTTAAATATCCAGATTTGCCAAAAGGAATTAATAATGTTCAGGTTTCGGCTAATATTTCTAATAAAGATGGGAACTTAAATAGTACGGTTGTTTCTATTCCAAAAGGTCATTTAGAATTTGGAAAAGATCCATTTGATTTTAGATTATTATTAAAAACACCAACTACAGATCCAGATATAGATATGGCAGTAAAAGGTAATTTGGATTTAGCAGAAATTACTCGAATAGTACCTTTGGAAGGAACTAAACTTTCGGGATTAATCAATGCTGATGTTACTGCAAAAGGAAGAATGTCGGCAATAGAAAAAGGTAATTACGATGAATTTAATTCAGCTGGGACGTTATCCATATTAAATTTACTCTATCAATCTGCGGATGTACCAAAAGCTGTTTCAATTCAAAATGCAGATTTCACATTTAATCCTAAAAATATTACGGTAAACAACTTGGTAGCGCAGGTAGGTAAAAGTGATTTTAAAGCAAATGGAACGCTGGATAATTACTTAGGATATTTATTTAAAGATCAAGCGATCAAGGGAAGTTTTAATTTAAGTTCATCGTTAATAGATGTGAATGAATTGATGGGACCTGAAACGCAAACCGCTGCAAGCTCTGCTCCAGAAGCTCCAATGGACATAGTGGAAGTGCCTGCCAATATTGATTTTGTATTAAAATCTGATTTGAAGAAAGTACTTTATGATACTCAAATATTCGAAAATCTAAACGGCGAAATTGTAGTTCGAAACAGCACATTGAATTTCAATTCAATCAAGTTAAATACTTTGGGTGCAGCTATATCCATGCAAGGAAATTATACAACCATTGATCCTAAAAAACCAGCTATGAATTTAGATTTAGGAATTCAGAATTTAGATATTCAAAAAGTATTTAACACCTATAATACGGTGCAAGCGATGGCTCCAATTGCAAAATATACTTCAGGAATGTTCAACGGAAATATGAACTTTTCAACTGATTTAGGTAAAGATATGATGCCACTCATGAATACTGTGGGAGCAAAAGGAACTTTAACTATTCTGAAAGCAATAATTGGTGGTTTTGAACCTTTAAATAAATTGGCAGATCAATTAAAATTAGATAAATATAAAACGTTAACTATTAATAATTCAAAAATTGATTTCGTTGTAAATAATGGAAAAGTGATTGTAAATCCTTTTGACATAAAACAAGGGAATATGAATATGAATGTTGCAGGAAGTAGCGGTTTCGATCAAAGTTTAGATTATGTATTGAAAATGAAAATTCCAAGAGCAGAAATGGGTGCTAAAGCGAATGAAGTAGTAGATAATTTAGCTTCAAAATTGAATAAACAAGGTGTGAATTATAAAGCAGCCGAAAATATTAATGTGAATGCATTGATAGGTGGAACGATTTTGAAACCTAACATTAAACTTTCCATGCAAGATATGGCAAGCGACTTGAAAGGTGCAGTGACAGATGCAATAGATGCTAAAAGAAAAGAATTGGAAGCAAAAGCGAGAGCAGAAGCAGATAAGTTGAAAGCAGAAGGTTTGGTAAAAGCTAAAGAATTGGAAAATAAAGGAAGAGCGGAAGTGGACAAAATAAAAGCTGAAGCCGAAGCAAAAGCACGTGCAGAAGAAAATCGTTTAAAAGAGGAAGCAAAAAAGAAATCAGATGAATTGAAAAAGAAAGCGGAAGAGGAAGCAAAGAGAAAATTAAAAGGATTATTTAAATAAAAAGGGAATTGTTTTTCTCAATTTTTTAGACATTATTTTTCAAATTTTTATTTTTATTCTTTCAGATAGTCAAAAAAGGGTTTTAAAGTAGCGGCGTAAAAATTGTAACATCATTGTTTTAAACTCTAAACAAAAAAACAATGACAAAATTTACAACAAAAAACACCTTATTACTAAGTTTTATTTTTCTTTCTTTCACTTATCTTTTATCTTCCTGCAGCCAAACTCATTATCCAATGGCTAGAGTTGAGAAAAAAAATGTTGAAGTAGCTATTAAAAATAGTAATGAAGTAGAAAAGGTTAATAGCCCTAAACAAGAAGTTTCTATCCTAAAAAATGATGACAAAGAAGCTTCGAAAACTGAAATTTTAATAGCATCAGATGAATTGAATAATAATTCTGTAGCCATTGCCAATGTAGTTACAAAACCAATTGCAGAACAAAAAGCAATTTCAACAACCAGTAAATTAAACTGGAAAGACAAAATGCTGACGAAAAAAATTGCAAAAATAGTCGAGAAGCAAAGTGCTCCAGCTATTCAAAGAGGCAGTTATTTATACATCGGTATTGTTTTGATGTTAGTTGGATTGGTGATAGGCTTAGTATTTGGATCACTGGGTTATTTGTTAGTAGTGATTGGATTAGTGGTAGCTCTACTGGGACTGCTTACCAACAATTAACTAAACAAAGAAGAATTTAAAACCGTTTTGTGAAAATAAGACGGTTTTTTTGTTTAATACTTTTACAGTTAGCTAAACAAAGAAGAATTTAAAACCGTTTTGCGAAAAAAGACGGTTTTTTTTGTTTAATATTTTTACAATTAGCTAAACAAAGAAGAATTTAAAACCGTTTTGTGAAAACAAGACGGTTTTTTTTTGTTTAATACTTTTATTAATCAATAGATTTTGGAATAATCATTTTAAAATCTTTTTACCGAATAAGCCATAATAAAAAATACTTTTGCAGCAAACGATTTAATTAAAGAAGAGTATGGAAACGAAGCGACAACAAAAATTTGGGAAACTCTTATTAAAAGAATTAAGTGAATTATTTCAAAGAGAAATGAATTTATTGATTCCCAACGTGTTGATTACTATTACTAAAGTTAGAGTAACACCAGATTTGTCAATGGCAAAAGTATATTTGAGTTTATTGACAACCGCAAATGTGGAAGAAACAATCAAACTAATTCGATCACATACAAAGGAAGTGCGATATAAATTAGGGACAAAAATCAAAGATCAAGTTCGTGTAATACCGGCATTAGATTTTTTCTTAGATGATTCTTTGGACTATGCCGAGCGAATGGACAAATTATTCAGCGAATTGCAAACACCCAAAACAGATACAGAATAAATGAAAAGATTTATTCGTGAGCCAGGCAATTTCCTAACTCATTTTATCCCGGCTTTATTAACAATTCCTGCTGCATTTATTATGATTTCGTCAGCAACTACGACTGAAAAATATTATGCAGCAATAGTATTCGGAATTGCATTTATTCTACTTTTTTTCACAAGCTCGCTTTATCATAGTGTACCTAGAACTCAAAAAGGAATTGACAATTGGAGAATGGTAGACTTTTGTGCAATTTATATTATGATTGCTGGAAGCTACACTCCCACCATCGTTGTACTTTTTGATGGATGGGCTCAATGGCTCATGCTTTTCATTATTTGGATGATAGCACTCACAGGTATTATTTTAAAATTATTTGGAAAAATTCAAAATCCAAAGCTATCTCTTGGAATTTACATTGCCATGGGTTGGATGGTTTTATTTGTAATTAGAGAACTTTTTATCTCTTTGCCACCAGAAGCATTGTATTGGTTTTTCGCTGGCGGGCTTTCCTACACCATCGGCACCATATTTTTTTACTACGATCGACCATGGATTAAAGATTATTTTGGCTGCCACGAAATGTGGCATATCTGTGTTTTTGGAGGTGCTGCATCGCATTATATCTATACTTTGCAGTATTTAATAAAATAGGTTTTATTGCCACAAGTTGTATTATTTAACAAAGGGAATTTTTTCTTATTTCTTTTGGACTTTAAAACTTAGCCACGAATTTTACGAATGCACACGAATGAAACTGATCTTTTCTAATCTTTAATTTATTTTTCTTAGCGCAATAGACTTTAAAACTTAGCCACGAATTTCACGAATGCACACGAATGAAACTGATCTTTTCTGATCTTTAATTTATTTTTCTTATCGCAATAGACTTTAAAAATTAGCCACGAATTTCACGAATGCACATGAATAAAAATAATCTTTTCTGATCTTTAATTTATTTTTCTTATCGCAATAGACTTTAAAACTTAGCCACGAATTTCACGAATGCACACGAATAAAAATAATCTTTTCTGATCTTTAATTTATTTTTCTTATCGCAATAGACTTTAAAAATTAGCCACGAATTTCACGAATGCACACGAAAAAAATAATCTTTTCTGATCTTAAATTTATTTATTTTTTCGCAATGGTCGTTAAAACTTAGCCACGAATTTCACGAATGCACACGAATAAAATTTGCTCTTTTTGAGATCTTATTTAATTTTTCTTTACATAAAAAAATCAAACGTTTATACTCTCATCTATTTCAGCTTTCCAAGCTAAAATACCACCTTTTAAATTATATAGATTTTTTAAATCTAGCTCGCGTTCTAATTGCATAATTACTGCAGCACTTCTAGCGCCTGATCTACAATGTATAATTACCTGCTTGTTTTTACTAATACTTCCTGCTTCCAACATCACATGAGCAAGTGGAATATTCAGTCCATTCAGATTACCTATTTCGTATTCAAATGTTTCTCGAACATCTATTAATTGAAAATCATCGTTTGCATTCATTTTTTCACGTAATTCTTGAACGGATACTTCTTTCATCATCTTGTAATTAGGTTTTGGATAATAGGCTAATTTATAAGTTCTTTTCCATAATATAATCATTTAACAAAAACTTACCTAATGGAATATCCAAGGATTGAATAATTGTAAAATCTTCTTTTAAATAAAAACTTAACGTTTTATTTTCCCTATTCACATTTAATCTCAATTTGTTAAATCCAGCTAAACGCGTTTTTTTATAAATTTCTTCAATCAAAAGTTTTCCTAAACCTTGCTTATGAAAACTCGGAAGCAAATATAATTTATGGAGTTTAGCAATCTCATTTTCATTCTCAAAAGCAGACCAAGAAGCAAATCCAACAGCTTTTTTATTTACAATAATCAAAATAAAATGATGACTTAATTCAATGATTTGATTTTTTAATTCCTCTTCGTTGTACAATAACTGTAGCATATAGTGTATTTGCTCCTCAGAAATCATGTAGGAATAAACTAGCGGCCAAATCTCATTTGCTAAATCATGAATTAATTTTACATCATTTATGCCTGCCTCTCTAATAGTTGTTTTTAAAGAATTAATTTCAGTCATTTTAATTTTTAATTAGTTCACAATATTCTTTTTATGGATTAAATCAGTATTTATTTTTAAAACTTAAAAGAAATTCCCACCAAATAGTTCCTTCCTGCTTGTGGATAGTAAAAGTTTTCGGTGGTGGTTTCGCCACCTGATTTATAAGAAAATGTATAACCATTATTTTCATACATTTTATTTAATACATTTTGTAAACTAAAAATCAAACCTAAATTTTTAATATTTTTTGATTTTACGGTGTAATTAAATCGCAAATCATGTAGTAAATAAGAATCAATACTTCTATTTATATTTTGTGTATTATCTAAATATTGCCGACTTACATACCTGTTTATTAAACTTGCAGACAAGGATTTAAATATCTCATATTGGATTTGTAAACCTGCTGTAAGAGCTGGAGAAAAAGAAATGGTGGAATTTGAAAAAACCTGCTTCAACTGGCCACCATCATCATAATCATCTAAAAAAGATGAAAAACTTTTAATTTTATTTTCACTAAATGTAGCGTTTGCTGCCAACAAAAATTTAGAACTAATTCTTATATCTCCACTTAACTCAATTCCTGCACGGTAACTTATTGGTGTATTCTGTCGCACATATGCACCAACATCATTGAGTTGACCATTTAAAACTAATTGGTTTTTATAATACATATAAAACATATTAGCATAAAAATTAAAACGATTTTTTTGAATTCTATAACCCATTTCTGCATTGTACAAACGCTCTGGTTTAGGTCTACTTTCTGGGGTACTATTAGTAAATTCATCTCTATTTATTTCTTTATTAGAAATAGCTCCCGTCAAATAAAATGAAACAGAATCTGATAAATTATAATTTACACCGAACTTTGGATTAAAGAAATTCATAGGTTCTAACACCAATTTTGCTTTATTTAAAGGCAGAAAACTTGTGTTGGAGTAACGTATAATTCTATATTGCAAATCGGCGAACCAAGTATATTTGTTTTTTGTGTACGACAATTTGGTGTAGGCATTAAAATCAGTTTTAAATGCCTCGTCTTCATAATATCTTTTTCTAATGCTATCCGCTGGAATATTTTCGCTCCAAATTAGTTCACCATAATGCTTGCCTTGATATTCATTATACGCTCCTCCAGCTATCAATTGCAAAGATTTATTTGCTTGGTAAGTTGTGCTAAATGTAGTTCCATAAAAATCGTTATCCAGCCATCTTCTTCTTATAATATCCGAATTAGGAATAGAATCTATTAAAGGCGAATTTGGAAAATAAGTTAATAAATTGTCTTGCTTTCTATATTCTTCAAAATATCCTTTTCCTTTTGTGTAATGCAAAGCAATTTGCGCTATTAATTTGCTATTAATTTCGCGATTATAAAATGCTTGATAATGATTTTGTTGATAATTGTCTGTTTGATTATCATAGGTATAAAAATTATAATTTCTACCTGAATTTCTTAAATTATTTGCTTGCTCATCATCCAAAAAATTGCGATTGATAAAAGCAGAAATTCCAGCAGAATCATTATTAATTCTAGCCTCAGGCACGCCATACCAAGATTGGTAAGTTTTTTCTGCTCCAGAAAACACGTTTACTTTAAATAGATCTTTTTTCCCAATATGTGTTAAAGAACTAAAGAAAGATTTTAATTCTGAGCTGCCTCTATCAATATATCCGTCAGAAACTATTCTGGACAAGCGACCATCTAAACTCCAATTATTTTTTAATTTTCCAGTTCCGAAATTCAAGGTATTTTTTAGCGTATTAAATGAACCTGCACTCGAATTAACTTCAACAAAAGGTTCATTAAAAACCGTGTTTGTTAAAATATTTATACTTGCTCCAAAAGCAGCAGATCCATTAGTGGAACTTCCAACTCCTCTTTGTATTTGAATTGAATTGATGGAAGAAGATAAATCTGGAAGATTCACCAAAAATAAACCTTGAGATTCGGAATCATTATAAGGAATACCATTAATGGTTAAATTGATTCTGGTAGCATCGCTTCCTCTAATTCTTAATCCAGTATATCCAATTCCGGTTCCAGCATCCGAATTTACTACTACAGAAGGTGTATTTTGTAAGATATAAGGTAAATCTTGACCAAGATTTTGTTCTTCTATTTGAGCTTTTGAAATATTGCTGAAAGTACTTGCATCATTTTTTTTTGCTTTGATGGCAGAAATTATCACTTCTTCTTTAAAAGCAGAATTTGAATTTAATTCTACCGAAATATTTTGATCGCTTTTCAAGATAATTTTTGAACGATAACTTTCATATCCAATGTAGGAAATAATAAGTTGATATTCATCAGAAGGAATATTTTTGAATTCAAAAAAGCCTTTTGAATCGGTTGAGAAAGCATAATCTGTATTTTCTAAAATTACAGATGCACTGCTAAGTGGTTTATTATCAGATTTCACAATACCTGATAATTTAAATTGAGCAATTGCAAGCCAAGGGCAAAAAGCCATTGCAAAAAACAAGACACATCTTTTCATTTTTTATTATTTTTTTTAAACCTGAAGCATACAGGGATGCGCAGCTTCACAAATTGTTTAAATTTCACTTTCCCTTCGCCGGCATTATCCGTATCAGGTTCAATGGGTATAATCTCAGCCTTGGTTTGTGTAGAAACTTTTAAATTTCATACAAGGCACCCCTTAAGATGTGGTAAAAGTATTATAATTTTTCGATAGCAGCAATTGCTTTTGCTAATCTTTGCTCTTCATTTCCAGAAATAATTTCATAAACCGCCCCTAAATCGTCTAATTCTTTTTTGTACAAATCAAAAAAGTAAGCTCTTTTATCAGGATGCTCCCGCAAAGGATCATCAACCCAAGGCATATCGATATCCATTAATAATTGTATGGAATAGTCTCGTTTATAAATTTGTTCTTGAATCCATTCAGGGCAAGCACCGAATTTATAATTTGACCAAATTTTCGAAACAATAAGATTAGTATCGCAAATCAAATAATTATTTGCTTTGAACAAATGCTCTTCTTCTAATTCTAGTTGCTGTCGAGAAATTCTAAAAATATCGAACATATTATATCGATAGTTTTGGCTAGTTACATATTCTCTAGCATATTCTGGAACCCATGTAGTTTGATAATGAGTTGCCAATGCTTCTGCAAGGGTTGATTTTCCGGTGCATTCCGGACCAATAATAGCTACGTTTTTAATTGATGTTGAGAGTTCCATGTTTTTTTCCAATCTATATATCCAGCTATCGCAATGATGATGAATAGAGCATATAAAATCGCCGTAAGGTACAATTCTTTAAAAATAAAAAGTCCAACATAAATAAAATCTACAGAAATCCATATTAACCAGTTTTCTAACCGTCTTCTCGCCATAAAAATTTGAGCACATAAACTCATGGCAACACAGAAACTATCTAACAAAGGCATGGATGCTTGTGTATATTTTTTTAAACCAAAACCTAAAATTAAAAAGCTGAAAAAAATAAAAATACTGCCCCAAAACCATTCCTGAGTGGCTATTCTTTTTATTGGACTTAAAACTTTTATATCATTTTTTTTCCAATAAAACCAACCATAAATACTGCTAAAAAAATAAAAAACTTGCAAACCAGTATCAGCAAATAAAGAGGATTGATAAAATACGATGGTATATAATAGTGTATTGATTAATGCCACAGGCCAGCACCAAATAATTTGTTTTGCCGTCAGATAAACGGCGAGTAATCCAGTAATTGCTGCAAAAATTTCTAATAAACTCCATGAAAGTAACATAGTCGGTAAAGAAGCTAAATTTATTGGATTGAGAGAAAACTAAAAGCAAAAATTATACATTTGCCCAATTTATACCAATAAGTAATGCCAAAAAATCCAGCCTATCAATCCGTTCTTATCATTGGATCAGGTCCAATCATCATAGGTCAAGCTTGCGAATTCGATTATGCAGGTTCTCAGGCAGCACTTTCGCTTCGTGAGGAAGGAATTAGTGTGACGATTATTAATTCAAATCCTGCAACTATTATGACCGATAGTGTGATAGCAGATCATATTTATCTCCTTCCATTAACATGTGAATCCATCGAACAAATTTTAATTGAGCAAAAAATTGATGCAGTTTTACCTACAATGGGAGGACAAACTGCTTTAAATCTTTGTATAGAAGCAGAAGAACGGGGTATTTGGAAAAAGTATGAGGTTGCAATTATTGGAGTGGCTATAGATGCGATCGAAAAAACGGAAAACAGAGAAAAGTTTCGCCAGTTGATGGTAGATATAGGAATAGGGGTAGCACCTTCAAAAATTGCTAATTCATTTTTAGAAGGAAAAGAGATTGCACAAGATATTGGATACCCATTGGTTATTAGACCTTCTTACACATTGGGTGGATACGGAGGGGGAATAGTTTATAAAAAAGAAGATTTTGATTTGGCGTTGAGCAGAGGTTTGCAAGCCTCACCCACTCACGAAGTTTTAGTTGAAAAAGCTGTAATTGGATGGAAAGAATATGAGCTAGAAATATTGAGAGATAATAAGAATAACGTGATTATTATTTGTACAATAGAAAATTTTGATCCAATGGGAATTCATACTGGAGATTCTATTACCGTAGCGCCAGCCATGACATTATCTGATCAATGCTATCAGGAAATGAGAAATCAAGCCATAAAAATGATGAGAGCAATTGGAGATTTTGCCGGTGGGTGTAACGTTCAATTTTCTGTAAATCCAATAGATGAGGCTATTATTGCAATAGAAATAAACCCGAGAGTTTCCAGATCTTCTGCTTTAGCAAGCAAAGCTACAGGATATCCGATTGCAAAAATTGCTTCTAAATTAGCGATAGGATATAATTTGGATGAATTGGAAAATCAAATCACCAAAACAACTTCTGCTTATTTTGAACCTTCTTTAGATTATGTGATTGTAAAAATTCCTCGTTGGAACTTTGATAAATTTCCAGGAGCAAACAAAGAATTGGGATTGCAAATGAAATCGGTGGGAGAGGTAATGGCAATTGGTAGAAGTTTTATTGAAGCTCTACAAAAAGCATGTCAGTCATTAGAAGCTGGAAGAAGTGGATTGGGTGCAGATGGAAGACAATTGAAGAACTTAGAGGAAATTTTGCAAAGTTTAGAACATCCGAGTTGGGATCGTTTATTTCATATTAAAGATGCAATGAGTTTGGGAGTTCCTGTTCAATCAATTCAGAAAATTACCAAAATTGATAAATGGTTTTTACTGCAAATTCAGGAATTGGTAAGAGTAGAATCTGAATTGAAACGCTACAATATCAACAATCTTCCGAAAGAATTATTAAAAGAATTAAAACAAAAAGGATATTCGGATTTCCAAATTTCCTTTGTTTTAGGCAATTGTACAGAAGAAGATATTTATCAGAAAAGAAAGGAATTAGGGATTCATCGCGTTTACAAAATGGTAGATACCTGTGCTGCCGAGTTTGAGGCTAAAACCCCGTATTTCTACTCGACGTATGATAGCGAGATAAACGAAAGTATACGATCTGAAAAGAAAAAAATTATTGTTTTAGGCTCTGGGCCAAACAGAATTGGGCAAGGAATTGAGTTTGATTATTCCTGTGTGCATGGAATGATAGCCGCAAAAGAAGCGGGTTATGAAGCTATAATGATTAATTGTAATCCTGAAACGGTTTCTACTGATTTCAATATGGCAGATAAATTATATTTCGAGCCAGTATTTTGGGAACATATTAGAGACATCATTGAACTCGAAAAACCGGAAGGAGTAATCGTTCAATTAGGCGGGCAAACAGCGTTAAAACTTGCAGAAAAACTTAATGAGCACAATATAAAGATCATTGGAACTAATTTTCAAGATATGGACATGGCAGAAGATAGAGGAAGATTTTCTGATTTATTGAAAGAATTAGAAATTCCTTATCCCGCTTATGGGGTAGCAGAGAATGCAGAAGAAGCACTGGAAGTGGCTAACAAAGTTGGATATCCTGTTTTAGTTCGCCCTTCATATGTGTTGGGTGGGCAAGGAATGAGAATTGTAATTAATGATGAAGAAGTAGAAAATGCGGTGATCGGTTTATTAAAAAACCTACCAGGAAATCGGGTTCTGATTGATCATTTCTTAGACCGAGCAGAAGAAGCAGAATCAGATAGTATTTGTGATGGGGAAGAAGTACATATTATTGGTTTAATGGAACATATAGAACCTGCTGGCATTCATTCTGGAGATTCTAGTGCTGTTTTACCCCCATTTGATTTACCAGAAGCAGTGAAAGAAAAAATGATCGAATACACCAAAAAAATTGCTTTTGCTTTAAATATTCGCGGATTATTGAACATTCAATTTGCGATAAAAAATGGTAAAGTATATGTGATAGAAGCAAACCCAAGAGCATCTCGAACAGTTCCATTCATAGCGAAAGCATATCAAGTTCCATATATAAATATTGCAACTAAAATTATGTTGGGAGTGAATAAATTGAAAGACTTTACCATCGAAACTAAACTTACAGGATTTGCTATTAAAGAACCTGTTTTCTCTTATAATAAATTCCCAGAAGTGGAAAAGCAATTAGGACCAGAAATGAAATCTACAGGAGAATCAATTCGATTTATAAAAGATACAAACGATCCTTATTTCCGACAACTATATAAAGAAAAAAGTATGTATTTAAGTAAGTAATCACCTTTCGAGATTTTTAATTTTATCAATTTATAGTAAAATTTCATTTATATTTTTTGATAAAAAATAATTTCTGTCACGATTTTTGAGCAACAAAAAATAAAAACTCCTACTATGAAAAGAATTTTTTATTCCATCTTAATTTTAAGTTTCATTTTCTCTTTTACACAAAAAAGTAATGGTCAAACTATTTTACAAACCCGAGTAGTTGCACAAAATTTCGAGCACCCTTGGGAGATAATTTATGGACCAGACAATCAATTATGGATGACCGAACGAAATGGAAAAATCACCAGAGTTGATCCAATAACTGGAACCAAAACATTGCTTTTAACGATTACTTCTGTAGTTACAGGTGGCGAAAGAGGATTATTAGGTATGGCATTACACCCCAATTTCAATATTAATCCAACCGTTTTTGTTGCATATACTTATCTGTTAAATAATAATACAAAATTAAGAGTTGCAAGATACGATTATGCCAATAATGCATTATCGAATCCATTTACCATCATAGAAAATATTGGAGGAAACACCACACATGATGGTTGCAGATTGTTTATTGACTCTTCTTTTAAACTTTATATCACAACAGGCGATGCGCAAAACCTAAGTGCACCACAAAATTTAAATAATTTGAATGGTAAAGTTTTAAGGTTAAATCTTGACGGGTCTATTCCAGCAGATAACCCAAATTCAAGTTCTGCTGTTTGGAGTTCAGGCCATAGAAATTCCCAAGGATTTGTGATTGCCAATGGAAAAATATATGCTTCAGAACATGGACCAGATCAAGATGATGAAATAAATATAATTGAAAAAGGAGGAAATTATGGTTGGCCAAATGTTAAAGGTTTGTGTAATGAACCTTCCGAAACTACTTTTTGTGCTGATTCAAACGTGATAGAACCTATCGCATTTTGGACTCCAACTATTGCCACGGCAGGATTAGATTACTATGATAATACTATGATTGGATGCTGTAGAATTCCTGGTTGGGGAAATTCGCTAGTATTAACTAATTTGAAAGATGAATCGATGAAAGTTTTGAAATTAAATTCTGCTGGAACTAGCGTTATAAGCCAATTTACCTATTTCAAAAATCAGTTTGGAAGATTAAGAGATGTTTGTTTTTCTCCAGACGGAAAAGGTTATGCGATAACGTCGAATGGATCAAGCTTTCAAGGCGGTATCGGAGATCGGATTGTTGAATTTTTTGGATTGACCACAGGCTTAAATGAAAACAAAAATGATTTATTTTCCATCTATCCAAATCCAATAAAGAGTTCCGAAAAAATTAATATAAACTTTACAAACAATGAAAAGTATGATATTACTTTATTGGATATAAATGGAAAAATAATTTTAAAAAATTCTATTCAATCAGACCCAAAAGAACCTTATGTATTAGCAATTCCAGAAATTTCTAAGGGAGTTTATTTCTTTCAAGTAATAGGAAATAATTCTAGCCAAACGCGAAAAGTTTTTGTTGACTAAAACAATAAGTTGTAAAATCCATCTTCTATTTTATTGACAGTTTTGAATAGAAAATGGAAAAAGGTATTCAAATAATAAACGCTTGGTATAAGCATAAAAAATGGAAGCCATTTGAATTCCAATTAGATGTTCGCAATGCGTATTTAGCTGGAAATAACGGTTTATTAAACGCTCCAACTGGTTCTGGTAAAACCTATGCTTTGTTTCTGCCTGTACTGTTAGAATACATGGCTGCCAATCCAGATTTTGGTAAACCACAAAAAAATGGTCTTCAATTAATTTGGATTACACCACTTCGCGCACTTACTCAAGACATAAAAAAAGCAATGGAAACTGCTTGTGCAGAAATGGGAATTGCTTGGAAAATTGCGGTGAGATCTGGTGATACAAGTACCAAAGAGCGAAATGATCAAAAAAAACAGATGCCAGAAGTTTTATTGACTACTCCAGAAAGTATTCAGATCATGTTGGCTCAAAAAGATTACGCCTTACTTTTCGGTTCACTAAAGTGCATTGTAATAGACGAATGGCATGAACTTTTAGGAACCAAAAGAGCTGTTCAATTGGAATTAAGTCTTTCAAGAATTCGTGCAATTTTTCCAGAATTTAAAACTTGGGCTATTTCTGCTACCATCGGTAATTTAGAAGAAGCAGCAGAAGTTTTGCTTGGTTCAATTGTCAGCGAGGGAAATTATAAACTGATAAAAGCCAACATTAAAAAGAAGACAATTATTCGTTCCATAATTCCCGAAGAAATAGAAAAATTTTCATGGGCTGGTCATTTGGGAATTAAATTATTACCACAGGTAATGCCGATTATAGAGAAAAGTGGTACAACTTTACTGTTTACTAATACTCGGTCTCAAACAGAAATTTGGTATCAAGCTATTTTGGCAAACTATCCAGAATATGCTGGAATTATGGCTATGCATCATGGTTCCATAGATGGTGAGTTGAGAACTTGGGTAGAAAATGCACTACACGAAGGAATTTTGAAAGTTGTAGTTTGTACTTCTTCTCTGGATTTAGGTGTAGATTTTCGTCCAGTTGACACCGTAATTCAAATAGGAAGTCCAAAAGGAATTTCCCGTTTTATGCAGCGAGCTGGCAGAAGTGGTCATCATCCAGGTGCTACAAGTGTAATTTATTTTGTCCCAACTCATACCTTAGAACTTACAGAAGGAGCTGCATTAAAACAAGCAATGACTGATGAAA
Organism: Sphingobacteriales bacterium; assembly: GCA_038209155.1. GTDB lineage: Bacteria > Bacteroidota > Bacteroidia > Sphingobacteriales > Sphingobacteriaceae > JBBQYA01. Next base: position 14,915 of record JBBQYA010000010.1, read on the forward strand.
TTTACGAAAGTAGAGATCCTATTGTATTGGCAATGGATGTTTTAACTCAATATTTAGTGACTTTAGCCGTTTCAGATGGCTTTTATCCTAAGCAGATTTTCGAAGAAATAAAAAAAACTCATGCTTACGCAGATCTAGAAAAAGCAGAATTTGAAAGTTTACTTTCATTTATCACCGTTGGTGGAGACACACTTTCTCAATATGATGAATATTTGAAAGTAGACATAGAACCCAATGGACTTTATAAAGTGAATTCCAGAAAAATTGCCATGCGACACAGAATGTCAATTGGAACCATCGTAAGTGAATTAAGTATGAGTGTTCAATTTGTTTCAGGTGGAAGAATTGGAACTATCGAAGAAAGTTTTATAGCAAAATTAAAACCTGGAAATGTATTTTGGTTTGCAGGTAGAAGTTTGGAGTTTTTGAATGCAAAAGGAATGGTGGCATACGTGAGAAAATCAAGCAAGAAAACCGGAATCATACCTAGTTGGGCTGGTGGCCGAATGCCATTATCTTCTCAATTATCAAAAGTGCTAAGAGACAAAATAAACGAAGTAGCCATCGGAATTTACAAAGACGAAGAATTAATTGCCCTTAAACCTTTGATGGATTTACAAGAAAACCTATCTAAACTACCTTGCAGTGATGAATTATTGATAGAAATATTTATTTCAAAAGAAGGCACTCATATTTTTGTTTATCCTTTTGAAGGTAGATTAGTTCACGAGGGAATGGCTTCTTTACTTTCTTACAGACTTACTCAGACTAAACCTATGTCGTTTTCCTTAGCCATGAATGATTATGGATTTGAAATATTGACTGATTCTGAGGTGCCAAAAGAATTTATCACAAAAGAACTTTTTTCGACAGAAAACTTATTGAATGATATTTTGCATAGTTTAAATGCAAACGAATTGGCAAGAAGAAAATTCAGAGATATCGCCAATATTGCTGGTTTAGTATTTACCGGTTTTCCAGGTAAAAATATTTCTAATAAACATTTGCAAGCCTCAACATCTTTATTGTTCGATGTTTTTGAAGAATATGAACCCAACAATTTATTGGTGAAACAAGCTTATAATGAAGCATTAACAGTGCAGTTGGAGGAATTCAGAATGCGAGAAGCATTGCTCAGAATAGCAGGTCAGAAACTAATAATAAAAGAAATAAAAAGACCTACTCCTTTTGCATTTCCAATAATGGTTGATAGCCTGAACCGAGAAAAACTAAGTACAGAGAGTTTGGAAGAACGGATAAAGAAAATGCAAATCCGATACGAAAAAGCATAAATTTGATGCATGTTAAATAGTTCAGCCGAACACATTATTTTAGGTCAAACCTTACTTTTATTACCTCAAAAAGCAATTTATTGGAAAGAGCAAAAAACGTTGATTATTGCTGATTTGCATTTCGGAAAAGCAGCTCATTTCAGAAAAGCTGGAATCGCAATTCCAAATGGAAACATCAATTCAGATATCAATTTGCTCACAAAACTTGTAAAAAACCACCAACCAGAATGCTTGATTTTTTTGGGTGATCTTTTTCATAGCGATTTTAACAATGAATGGAATCTATTTGCCGATTGGAGAATTGAGCATGAAAATCTAAAAATAATTTTGGTAAAAGGAAACCATGATATTATTCCAGATAAATTTTACACCTCAATCAACATTCAAATCATCCATGAAGAATTAATCATTTCTCCTTTTGAATTTACTCATCATCCCTTGACGAAAGCTGAAGATATTTTAAATAATAAATATTACCGAATTTCTGGACACGTACATCCAGGAGTTCGGCTTTCAGGAAAAGGAAGACAAACTACTAAATTGCCATGCTACTTTTTTGGTGAAAAACAGGCTATTTTGCCTGCATTCGGCAGTTTCACGGGGAATTTCATGATAAAGCCTAAAGAAACGGATCAAGTTTTTTGTATTGTAAAAGAGCAAATTATGGTGATGTGATGGATAGTTGCCCTTAAATTAGGATTCTGTATTTTCATATTATAGAATCATTCTAAATATATATCCAAAAGCATCTATTACCTTTAAATAAATACATTTGAAAGATTGAAATAGAAAGTAAAAAAGATAAAATGGATTTTTATTAATCGTACTAATCAAGATATTTTTTAAAGAAAAATGTGGTTTAAAAATTAAAAATTTCAAAAAATTAAAATAGAAAAAGTTAATTTATTAAATTAAATCAAATATTATTTTTATCCTGAACAGGAATTATATTACAAAAGCAAAAATTAAAAAACTATGGGCAATCTTTTAAAAACCTTAAATTCTTCCATTGGGCAGAAGGTGACCATGAGTCTTACAGGTTTGTTTCTGAGCTTATTTTTAGTTGTACATCTTACTGGAAATTTCCAATTATTCAAAAATGATAATGGATTGGCGTTTAATGAATATTCTGTGTTTATGACCACGTTTCCTCCTATAACAATTATTTCTTATGGTCTTTATGCCATGATTCTTTATCATGCGTTCAAAGGGTTGGCATTAGCTTACTACAATCAAAAAGCAAGACCAGTAAAATATGCTTACAATAACCCATCAAAAAACAGTCATTGGACTTCCAGAAATATGGGAATATTAGGAACGATCCTTTTAGTTTTCATCGCAGTTCACATGAGTAATTTTTGGTATGAATATAAATTTGGATATGTACCATTTAGCAAATATGAAATCAATACTAGCAACAATGAAGTCATCAGTTACACAGAATTCGGTAAAGATTTAGAAGTTAAAAAACAAGAGTATACGGTTGGTGAAACAACCAAAGTTGTTATCATTAAAGACTTATACAAAGAAGTTTTGGAAGACTTTAAGAGTTTACCAAGAGTTTTATTTTATGTTTTATCCATGCTTGCTGTTTCATTTCATTTATTTCATGGTTTTCAGAGTGCATTTCAAACATTAGGAATTGCTCATAATCGCTACAAACCATTAATTCACTTTGTAGGAGTATGGATTTTCAGCGTTATTATTCCAATTGGTTTTGCATCTATGCCAATCTATATTTTTGCAAAACAATTTATGTAGGTAGTACTGTTTATGTTTCAGAAAAACTTTCCCGACAATTAAAAAAAAGATTATGAAATTAGATTCTAAAGTACCTGCAGGAGATTTATCTCAGAAATGGACTAAACATAAATTCAATTTAAAATTAGTAAACCCTTCCAATAAGCGTAAATACGAAATTATCGTTGTAGGAACTGGTTTGGCGGGTGCTTCTGCTGCTGCTTCATTGGCAGAATTAGGATATAAAGTAAAAGCATATTGTTTTCACGACAGCCCCAGACGAGCACACAGCATTGCAGCTCAAGGCGGAATAAATGCTGCAAAAAATTATAGAAATGATGGCGATAGCGTTTATCGTTTATTTTATGACACCATAAAAGGTGGAGATTACAGAGCTAGAGAAGGAAATGTGCACAGATTGGCTGAGGTAAGTGTAAATATTATTGATCAATGTGTAGCTCAGGGAGTTCCATTTGCAAGAGAATATGGAGGTTTGTTGGACAACCGATCATTTGGTGGTGCTCAAGTTTCTAGAACATTTTATGCTCGTGGGCAAACTGGACAGCAATTATTATTAGGTGCTTATTCTGCACTGAACAGACAAATTAGTTTAGGTAATGTAACGATGCACACCCGAAGCGAAATGCTGGATTTAGTAACTATTGATGGGGTAGCAAAAGGAATAGTAACCAGAAATTTAATAAGTGGAAAAATAGAATCACATTCGGCACATGCCGTATTATTATGTACTGGAGGCTATGGAAACGTATTTTATTTGTCAACCAATGCAATGGGATCCAATACCACTGCTATCTGGAGAGCCCATAAAAAAGGTGCTTTGTTTGCCAATCCTTGTTTTACTCAAATTCATCCAACTTGTATTCCAGTTTCAGGAGATCATCAATCCAAATTGACTTTGATGAGCGAAAGTTTAAGAAATGATGGAAGAGTTTGGGTTCCAAAACAAGCTGGTGAAAAACGTAAACCAACAGATATTCCAGAAGAAGAAAGAGATTATTTTTTAGAAAGAAAATATCCATCATTTGGAAATTTAGTGCCAAGAGACGTAGCTTCTAGAAATGCAAAAGAAATGGTTGATACAGGAAAAGGAGTTGGAGGAAGTGGAATAGCTGTTTATTTAGATTTTGCAGATGCAATAAAAAGATTAGGAGAAGATGCCGTTAGAGCCAAATATGGAAACCTTTTCGATATGTATATGCAAATTACAGACGAAAACCCATATCATTCTCCAATGAGAATTTATCCTGCCGTTCATTATACTATGGGTGGTCTTTGGGTTGATTATAATTTGCAAACTACCATTCCTGGTTTATATGCTTTAGGAGAGGCAAACTTCTCTGATCATGGAGCAAATAGATTGGGTGCTAGTGCATTAATGCAAGGTTTGGCTGATGGATATTTTGTGATTCCATACACTGTTGGCGATTATTTAGCTACAATTGGTCCAGATCCGGTGAATAAAAATCATCCTGCATTCATAGAAGCAGAGAATAAAGTAAAAGAAGGTATTAACCGTCTTTTATCCATAAATGGAACAAAAACAGTCGATGATTTCCATAGAGAATTAGGATTAATTATGTGGAATAATTGTGGAATGGCTAGAAATGAAGAAGGGTTGATAAAAGCAAAACAAGCCATTAAAGATTTGAAAGCTGATTTTTGGAAAAATGTAATTGTGATAGGAACGGCTGATGAGTTTAATATGAATATTGAAAAAGCGGGTCGTGTTGCAGATTTCTTAGAACTTGGAGAATTGATGATTGATGATGCACTAAATAGAAAAGAATCTTGCGGAGGTCACTTCAGAGAAGAATATCAAACAGAAGAAAATGAGGCATTAAGAAATGACGAGGATTATGCGTATGTAGCAGCCTGGGCATTTAATGGAGAAAACCAAGAAGAAACATTACATAAAGAAGATTTAATTTTCGAAAATGTAAAACTTACTCAAAGAAGTTATAAATAAACAAATTACAGATTCGATTTTGACCATCCCAATCGGATTATATTGATACAAAAAATTAAAATTAACTCATAACCTATTTACAATGAGCGGAACAATGAATCTTAATCTGAAAGTCTGGAGACAGAAAAACAGAAACTCGACTGGCAAAATGGTTGATTATTCAGCAAAAAACATATCCCCTGATATGTCTTTTTTGGAAATGTTGGACATCGTTAATGAAGATCTAACAAGAAAAGGAGAAGATCCAATTCACTTTGATCACGATTGTAGAGAAGGAATTTGTGGTTCGTGTAGTTTGTATATTAATGGAACTCCACATGGTCCCAAAAAAGCAATTACCACTTGCCAACTTCACATGAGATCTTTTTCCGATGGTGAAACTATTGTAATTGAACCTTGGAGAGCAGAGGCATTTCCGATAAATAAAGATTTGTCTGTTGATCGTTCTGCTTTTGACCGGATCCAACAAGCTGGAGGTTTTGTATCAGTAAATACTGGTGGTGTACCAGATGCAAACGAAATTCCAATTTCAAAAACCATAGCTGATGAGGCCTTTACAGCTGCTATTTGTATTGGGTGCGGAGCCTGTGTTGCGGCATGTAAAAACGCAAGTGCTATGCTATTTGTAGGAGCAAAAGTTTCACAATTTGCCTTATTGCCTCAAGGCAAACCTGAGCGAACAAGAAGAGTGCAAGCAATGGTTGCTCAAATGGATGCAGAAGGTTTTGGAAGTTGTACCAATACGGGTGCTTGCGAAGCAGAATGTCCTAAAGAAATATCATTAACCAACATTGCAAGAATGAATAGCGAATACTTAACTGCTACATTATTTGCAGAGGAAGAGTTTTAATTTATTCGATTGGTTTTAATATAAAAATGATCTTCATCAACCTGAAGGTCATTTTTTTTGGTATTAATTTTCACATCTTGCCAATCGTTTTTGCCTTGCAAAGTAATGTAATATTCATTTTTTAGCATTAATCTAAGAGGCATTTCAAAATCTTTTACATCTGTTTTCCAACGATAGGAAACAATATTTTTCTCAAACTTCAATTGTAATTCTGGTATAGATGGATAGTTTAAATACTGTTCGGCAATTTTTTTGATGTTTTTGCCAGATTCTTTACTTATATAGTCAATAATCTCATCACTTGTGGTAGTTTTTAAACCAAATTCGGTTTGAATACCTTTTAAAATTTTAAACCAAACCTCATCATTATTAATTATAGTGCGAACGGTATTTAAAAATAGACTTCCTTTATTATACATATCACCGCTTCCTTCTTTATTTAAACCATAAAAACCTATAATGGAACTTCTATTTCCAACATTTGACTTTGAACCATTAATGTAAGCGATAGCAGAATCTTTGCCATACATACATTCTACATAAATCGATTCTCCATAGGTGCAAAATCCTTCATGCACCCACATATCTGCAAGGTCTTTGCTAGTTACATTATTTCCCCACCACTCATGTCCAGTTTCGTGAATTATGATATAATCAAATTTATTTCCGATTCCTGTGCTTGAAAGATCCGTTCCTAAATAGCCCATTTTGTATTCATTCCCGTAGGCTACCGCACTTTGATGTTCCATTCCTAAATAAGGAGTTTCAACCAATTTATAATTATCTCGAGCGAAAGGGTATTCACCAAAAAACTTTTCATAGCAAGTCATCATCGGTTTCACTTGCTTAAAATGTTCTTTTGCTTTTTCTAAATTATAAGATAGTACATAATAATCTAAAATTAATCCATTTGGCATCTGATCAGAAAAGTTTGCATAATCTGCGATGTTAAAAGTCACATTGTAATTATTGATTGGGTAACTTACAAACCAATTGCTAGTAGTTTCTGTGTCGTTAATTTTAGTTTTGGAACGCAGTTTTCCATTACAAATGGTACTGTATTTAGATGGAGAAGTTATAGAAATTAACATACTATCTACCTCATCTTCCTGATGATCTTTACACGGCCACCACAAACTTGCACCTGTACCTTGACAAGCTACAGCTACAAAATCATTGTCATTTTTATCTTTTTTCCAAACAAAACCTCCATCCCAAGGTGCATTTTTTGCTATTTGAGGTTGCCCATGGTAGCTTACTTTTATAAAAGTACTTTGCCCTGTTTTTTGAACGTTCGAAAAATCAACAAACACAGCTCCAAATTCTCTTTTATAAGATAAAATTTTTCCATTTTCATCTTCAATTTTATCCACAATCATATTTGGAAATAAATCGATTTGCAAACGATTAAAATCAGTTATTACTTTAAAATAAATAGTATTACTGCCAGATATACTTTTATCTAAAAAATTAATCTTTACATCTAAATGATTGTAAGTCTGATCATAGCAAGTTCGTTCTGGCGAAAGAAACCCACGCAAAGTATCACCTTTAGTGAATTGTTTTTCATTTTTAAATAATTGACTGAAACTAAAGTGGTGAAAGAATGCAGTAAAAAAGAGAATAAGAATAGAACGTTTCATCAACTAAAGGTAGAATAAAAGAATTTTTTAATTTAAAATACTTTATACGTACGCTTTAAACTTTAGAAAAAAAACGAAAAATGGAAAACTAAAACTTTGATTTTGGAACTAATAATTTCCAAAAAGCTAAGTAGTAACGAGCTGTTTGTAGGAATGCTCTATAAAAAATTCAATACATTAATTTCGAAAAAGCTACATAATAGTTCAATGAAATTTATATAATTTCAATCTAAAAACAAGTCATTTCTTCAAAACTAAAAGGAGTTTTTTATCATATCGTAAAATATTTTTTTAAAATATACTTTTAATCCGAAATTTAAATATTTTTCTTCTACAATTTTTTGGATATTCGGCTGGATAAAAAACAATAAAAATGAGTGTAAAAGAATTAGGAATAGGTTCTAGAATTAAGCATGATAAATATGGTGATGGAATCATAACAGCTATCAAATTTTTATCTTACAACTGCTATTTTGCTGATAAAGGAAGAATCGAAATCGCAAAAGAATATGATTTAGAAATCCTTGAGCAAGTACCTCCAGACGATGATATGGTGAGTTTAAGCGATGTAGAAGGGGTTATAGTTTCTGCATTAAAAAAGTATGCAGACATTTCTCAAATTGTACCTTTGGGAGAGAAATGGGTTGGAGGAAAAATGCTTTTGCAGCCAGCAGATAAATCCTTAAAACCGAAAGAAATTCCGATTGAGCAATTTTTTCATAAAATTGTAATGCTACGCGATAGATTGCGAGTAATGGAACAGCAAATAAATAGTCATAAGGATTTAACGGATTTTCAAAAAGTAGATTTGCAGCAATATATCACAAGAATATATGGAACTCTTACTACGTTTAATATCCTATTTAAAAGACCCGATGATGTATTTGTTGGAGAAAAATCAAAAGAGTAAGTTTAGTTTTTTTTAAACACAGACTTTAATTCACTGTTAACAATCTGTATATGCAAACACAACTATTTCCTGCCAATAAACGAGGTGTAGCCAATCATGGTTGGCTAAAAAGTTTTCACTCCTTTAGTTTCTCTCAATTTTATAATCCAGATTTAATGAATTTTGGATTATTGAGAGTTTTGAATGACGATACCGTAAGTGGTGGAATGGGTTTTGGAACTCATGGTCATGATAATATGGAAATAATAAGTATTCCGTTAGAAGGTGAACTAAAACATGCCGATAGCATGGGTACTGAGGCAATTATTAGAAAAGGTGACGTTCAAATAATGTCTGCCGGAACTGGAATAAGACATTCTGAACAAAATAATTCAAAGGAAAACGAAGTTAAGTTTTTACAAATTTGGATCATTCCTAAAAAAAGAAATATAAGTCCTAGATATGATCAACGAAGTTTTTCTGATGAGGATTTAAAAAATAAATTTCGGACAGTAGTTGCACCAGATCAGCCCGGAGATGCAATTTATATTAACCAAGATGCTTATTTATCTTTAGGAAACTTTGATGAAAAACAAAACATCATCTATACTTTGCAAAAAGCAGAAAATGGAGTATTTATTTTTGTTTTAGAAGGAGAAATAAATATTGGATCGAACACATTAAAAAATAGAGATGCCATTGGAATTACAGATTTTAATGAGGTGGAGGTTGAAATTTCCGCACATTCTAAAATCCTTTTAATTGAAGTACCTATGCAAGAAGAATAAATTTAAAGAAGGTTTAGCGTTCGCTTTTTATACATTTCTAATCCAGAATTTAAAAAATCTACATAATTTTTAATTTCCAGATCAAAAGCCATTGGTTCGTTTAATAATTCTCCATTATTATCCAATAAAACATAGTAAGGTTGTGAATTCGTATTAAATTTTTGAGCCTGAAAATCTCCCCATTTCTGTCCAATAGTATTAATTTTCTTTTTACTAAAAGTAGAAATATACTTTTCAGAATCTTGTAAATCTGTTTTATCATCCACATAAAGTGAAATAAGAATATACTCATTTCTGAGAATAGAAAGCACCGCTGGATCAGACCAAACAGAAACTTCCATTTTTCTACAATTCACACAGCTGTGACCAGTGAAATCTAAAATTACTGGTTTGCCCACTTTCTTGGCATATGCCATTCCTTCATCATAATCGAAAAAAGAATCTAAATTGTGTGGAGCATGAAAAAGCCCACTGTATTTTTTTGGATTTGTGTTTTTGGGATTGCTTGAAAAATCATTAGTTCGAACAGTATGCATATCAAAATCTTGGGTACTTTGTGGGGGCGAAAATGCACTTATAGCTTTCAAAGGAGCTCCCCATAAACCAGGAACGAGATAAATAGTAAACGAAAAAACTGACATTGCCAGAAAAAACCTTCCTACAGAAATGTACTTCATTTCAGAATCATGAGAAAACCTAATTTTACCCAAAAGATAAAGACCCATCATACTAAAAATAACAATCCAAATACTCAAGAAAACTTCTCTATCTAATATGCCCCAGTGATAGGCTAAATCTACATTTGAAAGAAATTTAAAGGCAAAAGCTAATTCTAAAAAACCTAAAACTACTTTAACTGAATTCAACCATCCTCCAGATTTTGGTAGATTTTTGAGCCAATGTGGAAAAGCTGCAAACAGTGAAAATGGAATAGCTAAAGCCAATGAAAATCCAAACATTCCACTTATTGGTCCCAAAAAAGATCTGCTTGTAGCGGCATCTACTAATAAAGTGCCGATGATAGGTCCTGTGCAAGAAAACGAAACCAGAGCAAGAGTGAATGCCATAAAGAAAATTCCCAAAAAGCCGGATCTATCAGATTGTGCATCTACTTTATTTATTATAGATGATGGCAATGTTATCTCGAAAGCACCAAAAAAGGAAATGGCAAATACAATTAATAAAACAAAAAAAAGTAGATTAAACACCGCACTACTCGCCATCTGATTCAAAGCATCTGAGCCAAAAGCTAGTGTAACCAATGTTCCTAAAGCAACATAAATAAAAATGATGGCAGCTCCATAAATACTTGCTTGCCCAATAGCACCTGATCTAGAACCACCTTTTTTGGTAAAATAACTTACAGTTAACGGTAGCATTGGAAAGATGCAAGGCATAATTAATGCAGCAAAACCACCTAAAAAACCTTTAAGGAATATAATCCAAAGAGATTCTCCCGACTCAGTTTCATTTTTTGAAACAGATATTAATTCTGTTTTTTTAGAAGAATCTGTTTTGGTGGAATTAATTTTAATTTCTGCATTTGCAGAATCAGATCGGACTTTATTATTATTTTCAATTTCAGTATTCTGCTTTTCTGGTAAAACTATTTTTTCAGGATTTTTGCTTGCCGGAATACTGGCAAAAAGTTCAATGGTTTCGGGCGGTAAACATTTTTTATCATCACAAACCATAAAAGTAACACTGATTTTTGCTTTAAAAGCTTTCGATGACTTTCGTTGAATTTTTTGAATAAAACGTGCTTCATTACTAAAATAGCCAACACTCATCCCAAAAATTTCATCAAAAACTCTTTCAGCTTCTGGTACTTCGCTGGTTTTATTTAATAATTTAAAATCATTTTGATCTGCAAATTCAAAACTAGTAGGCACTGGCCCTCCGTCTTCTATATATTGTGAATATAAATGCCAACCTTTTTCAATTTTAGCCGAAACAATAACTTCAAATTCTGAATCAGATAAGGTTTTTATTTCTGTTTTCCATTTTACAGGAGTCAAAATTTGTGCAAAGCTGCTTAGAGAAATTAGTAGTAATATAAAAATGCTAAGAAGTTTTTTTATTGGAAAATTCATGAATTAAATAATAAATGCAATTTGTTTAATATCGTACTTTTCTGCCACTCCGTCTGTATTATTTATTTCTAAAAATCCTTCCTGTGTAACATCTGTGATTGTTCCTTTAATTTCTACACCCGCTTTCAAAAACTTTCTTTCGATATTATATCCTAACAAATGTTCTAGATATTGGATTTTTAAATTCTCAAATTTCAATGATTTTAAAAATAGATAGTTTGCTTCAATGTTGCTTAACAATTCATTGAGTAACTGATCTAAATTAAATTGCAAGCCAGTTTCTATTGCCAATGAAGTTGGATTTTTTGTTGAATTATCAAATTCTAGTTGGTTTACATTGATTCCTATGCCTATAATTGAGTTTTTTAAATAGTTGCCAGACAGAATATTTTCGATCAAAATACCACCAATTTTTTTATCATTTACATATAGATCATTTGGCCATTTTATCGAAACACCTTTTTTAATATAGTGCGAAATAAAATCCACTACTCCCAAACTTATGGCCATGTTTAAATAAAACTGCTGGTTGGCTTTCAAAAAGAGCGTATTAAGAAAAAGGCTGAAAGTGAGATTTTTTCCTGGTTCGGTTATCCAAGCACTTCCATGTTGGCCTTTGCCCCCAAATTGATTCTCTGCCAAAATTACAGTGCCGTCTACCAATGGCTTAACATTTGTCAACAAATTGTACAAATAATCATTAGTAGATTCTACATCTTTGAGTTTAAGAATAGATTGTCCGATAAAGAGTGTGGTAAGAGTTGTAGTATTCAATTTTTAAAAGTATTTTCAAACATAAATTTTTTTAATGGCTAAAAGAAAAGGCAAAGAGAACTCATTTCATTTAACAGAAATTGCAGTTCACGGCATTCAGGAAAAAAAAGGTCAAGACATCGTTACCTTGGACCTGAGAAACTTAAAAAATGCAGTTTCTGACTTCTTTGTAATCTGTAACGCAGATTCTGGAACTCAGGTACGTGCAATCGCAGATTCAGTAGAATTCGAATTAGAAAAAACCTTAAAAGAAGATGCTTGGCATAAAGAAGGTTTTGAAAATAGCGACTGGATAATTTTAGACTACGTAAACGTTGTAGTGCATATATTTAAAACTGATAAACGTGCGTTTTACGGAGTAGAAGATTTATGGGGAGATGCTGAAATTAAACTCCACCAATCTGCTTAATTCAACATTTAAACAAAATCAACCTTTTCAGGTTAAATTTAACGGTGCTTAATGGTAGTGCCAAAAAAAAATAATGAAAGAAATAAAACCGATAAAACCGATAAAAAAAGGTTCAAAAAAATTATTGCCAGAAACACCTAAATTCAATTTTTATTGGATTTATGGAATCATTATCGTTGGAATTCTTGCGGTAAATTTTATGATGAATTCTAATACGGCTAAAGAAATTACCTATCAAAAATTTGAATTAGAATTACTCCTTTCTGGGGATGTAGAAAAACTTCAAGCATACAAACAAGGAGATCTTTTTTATATAGATGTTTTTCTAAAAAAAGATAGTTTAGCAAAAGCAAAATATAAAGACATTACTGGCAAAAAATCTTTTATGTCATCTACAGGTCCTCAATACGTGTTTTCGCAAGGATCTTTAGAGAATTTAGAAAAAAAATTGGCAGATGCTCAAGTTAATTCTACTAATCAAAAATTAGCTATTGATTATATTTCAAAAGATAATTTTCTAAAAGATTTCTTAATTGCTTGGATCATTCCTTTAGGGTTTATTTTACTGATCTGGTTTTTTATTATGAAAAGATTATCTGGCGGATCTTCTGGTCCTGGCGGTCAAATTTTTAATATTGGTAAATCAAAAGCAACGTTGTTTGATAAAGAATCTCAAGTAAATATTACGTTCAATGATGTGGCTGGATTAGAAGAAGCAAAATTGGAAGTAATGGAAATTGTAGATTTTTTAAAAAACCCTAAAAAATATACTAATCTGGGAGGAAAAATTCCAAAAGGTGCATTGTTAGTAGGTTCGCCAGGAACTGGTAAAACATTATTGGCAAAAGCAGTAGCTGGCGAGGCTCAAGTTCCTTTTTTCTCATTGTCAGGATCAGATTTTGTGGAAATGTTTGTTGGAGTAGGTGCTTCTCGAGTTCGAGATTTATTTAAGCAAGCTAGAGAAAAGGCTCCGTGCATTATTTTTATAGATGAGATAGATGCAATCGGAAGAGCAAGAGGCAAAAACCAGATTATGGGTGGAAACGATGAGCGAGAAAATACCTTAAACCAGTTGCTAGTAGAAATGGATGGTTTCGGAACAGATTCTGGAGTTATCATTATTGCAGCTACCAATAGACCAGATGTTTTGGATTCTGCGCTGTTAAGACCAGGTCGTTTTGATCGTCAAATATCTATTGATAAACCGGATTTGAATGGTCGAGAACAAATATTTAAAGTTCATTTAAAACCGCTTAAACTTTCCACAGAAATTGATCCTAAAAAACTTTCAGCGCAAACCCCAGGTTTTGCAGGTGCTGAAATAGCCAATGTTTGTAATGAAGCTGCTTTAATTGCCGCTCGAATGGATAAAAAGGAAATCGATATGAAAGATTTTCAAGATGCTATTGATCGTGTGATCGGTGGTTTGGAGAAAAAGAATAAAATTATTTTACCAGAAGAGAAAAAGATAGTTGCTTACCACGAAGCTGGTCATGCAATAGCTGGGTGGTTTTTAGAACATGCAGATCCATTAGTAAAGGTATCCATTGTACCAAGAGGAGTTGCAGCGTTGGGTTATGCTCAATATTTGCCCAAAGAGCAGTTTTTGTATACCACTGAGCAATTGATTGATGGAATGTGCTTAACAATGGGTGGTAGAGTTGCTGAAGATATTGTGTTTGGAAAAATTTCTACTGGGGCACAAAATGATTTGGAAAGAATTACTAAACTTTCTTATGCAATGGTTACCGTTTATGGTATGAATGAAAAAGTTGGAAATATATCTTTCAATGATCAGCAGGGAGAATATAATTTTGGCAAACCTTATTCAGAGGCAACGGCCGATTTAATAGATCAAGAAGTTAGAAATCTAATTAATGATGTATATAAGAAAACAAAAGATTTACTGACAGAAAAGCGTCCAGAATTAGAAAAAGTAGCGAAGGCTTTGTTGGAAAAAGAGATTTTATTTCAATCAGATTTAGAAGAAATGCTAGGAAAGCGTCCTTTTGATCACAGAACTGCTTATGATGAATTTGTAAACGGCACAGTAGAGCAGCAATTAGAAAAAAAGAAATTGGATGCAGAAAAGAAAGAGCATGAAAAATATTTTCCAATGCCTGGTGGCAATGGAACAATAGAAACATCAACAGAAGGGGAAGTAGCAGATCCAATTCTAGACAATAAAAAAGAATCTTAATATTCCAATCTATTCTTATAATTACTTCCGAATTGCAAAACAGTTCGGAAGTTTTTTTATAAACCAAGTTAACTTATGAAATCCAGTACTCCTAAAGAAAAAATGCTCAAGAAAATTCGAAAAGCGTTAATCGAAAAAAAGGAGATGCCTTTTCAGAAATACGAAGAAGGAGAAATTTTTCCAGAGATCTCAGAAGGTTTAGAGTTGATTTTCGCCGAAGAGTTTACCAAAGTAGCGGGTCAGTTTATCTTTTGCGAAGATGAAATCCAATTTATCGAAAACATAATTTCGTTGGCAGAACAAAAAAAATGGAAACACATTTATTGCTGGGAACCATCATTGCAAGCCATTTTGGCAAAATATGATTATCCTTTTGCAGCGAGTGAAAATGAATTTATTTCTGCAGATGTAGGCATTACTCTTTGCGAAGGTTTGGTGGCAAGAACAGGAAGTATACTTATTCATTCTTCAACTCATGCCGGCAGAAGACTTTCCATTTACCCCAATAGCCATATTGTATTAGCATACACTTCACAGATTTTTCCAGATATGAAAGATGCTTTGGCGGATCTCAAAAATAAATATGGAGAGAAATTGCCTTCTTTGTATACTGCTATTACTGGTCCAAGTAGAACTGCAGATATCGAAAAAACATTAGTTTTAGGTGCTCATGGTCCAAAAGAGTTATTTTTATTTCTAATAGATGACCAGATCTGAAAATTTTAAAAGAACCAAAACCTATTTCGCTTCCGATTTTCATCTGGGCGCACCCAATCATTCAGAAAGTAGAATTCGCGAAGACAGAATTGTTTCTTGGTTGAATTCAATAAAAGATGAAACCAAGGAATTATATATTTTAGGCGATATTTTCGATTTTTGGTTTGAATATAAAACAGTGATACCCAAAGGTTTTGTTAGAATACAAGGTAAATTGGCAGAGTTTTCTGATGCCGGAATTCCTATTCACCTTTTCCTAGGCAATCATGATTTTTGGATGTTTGACTATTTTGAAAAGGAATTGAACGCCATTATTCATCGCGAACCATTTATTACAGAAATAGATGGTAAAAAATTCTATCTCGCTCATGGAGATGGACTTGGTCCTGGAGATGAATCTTACAAACTGTTAAAAAAAGTATTTGCCAATCCAATCTGTAAATGGCTTTTTGGGTTTCTGCATCCAACTATCGGAATGGGAATTGCAAATTCTTGGTCGAAAAAGAGTAGAATTAATAGTGGGAAAGACGAACATTTTTTAGGTCAAGAAAATGAATGGTTAGCAATTTATTCAAAAGAGATAGCAGAAAAACAAGAAATTGATTATTTTATATTTGGACATAGACACCTGCCTCTGACATTACAAATAGGAAAAAGTTCTCAATACATAAATCTTGGAGAATGGATGAATTACAACACCTATGCAGAATTTGATGGAAATGAAACGGTTTTAAAAACGTACAAAGATCATGTATCAAAAAAGTAAATTTTTTATTCTGTCTATTTTTGGAATGATGATTTTTATATCCTCATACGCTCAACATTCGGATACTTTAAAGATTAGTTCTCAAACAAAAATAGCAGAAGGCGTTTCCCTATTTACCACAGATATTTTCGAAAATGTATTGTATGTAAATGATAAAAATGAATTAATTAAAATAGATAAAAAAGGGAAGCTAGTTGGTGTGTATTCAAGACGAATTAATGGTGATTTAGCAGTAATCGATGCTACCAATGCTCTAAAAATTATAGCTTATTACCCTGATTTCCTGAATCTTACTATATTGGATAATTTTCTTTCGCCATTAAGTGAAGTTTCATTTAGAGCTTTTGATAATGCTGGCGGATTAAAATTAATTTGCTCCAGTACTGAAAATGGTTTTTGGATTTATGATGAGTTGAGTAGAAGTATAAAAAACGTAAATGAAAATTTAGATTTAAGCAGATCAAGCGGAGATTTATATCAATTGCTATCCTACCTGCCCAACCCAACTAAAATAATTTCCTATAAAAACCAACAATATTTATACGACAAAAAGCACGGCATCTATTTTTTCGATGAATTTGGAGCCTATGTAAAAACTATACCCATTGTTGGAGCTTCCGATTTTCAAATTAAAGAAAACGAAATACTTTTTACTAGAGAAAACGAACTCCTTTCTTATAATCCTATGAGTTTAAAAACGACCACAATACACACTTTCCAACTAAATGATTTGAAAAGTATTAGGAGAGAAAATAACAGTCTCTATGTTTTAGCTGGAAAAGAGTTATTTTTGTATTCAATAGATCATAAATAAATCATACCCGATTTATTTTTAAATAAAAAAAATTTCATGATTGATAAATTAGAAGCCATTAGTCACCGATTTGAAGATGTTGAAAAGCAATTGTCAGATCCAGCGGTTATGGGCGATATGAAACGATTTGCACAGCTTAATCGTGATTACAAAGAACTGAGCGCTTTGGTTAAGGAATTTAACCAATATAAAAATGTATTAAGCAATATTGAAAATAATCGTCTGATTTTATCTACCGAGAAGGATGAGGATTTTAAGGATATGGCAAAAGCAGAGTTGGATGAATTAATTGTTGAAAGAGATAAACTGGAAGATGATATTCGAATATTACTCATACCTAAAGATCCAGAAGATAGTAAAAATGCTATTTTAGAAATTCGCGCTGGTACTGGCGGAGACGAAGCCAGTTTGTTTGCAGGCGATCTTTATAGAATGTATACCAGATTTTGCGATAGCAAAGGTTGGCGATTAGAATTAGTAGATGAAACTCTAGGTACGGCTGGAGGATTTAAAGAAATTATACTAAATGTTTCTGGTGATGATGTATATGGAACATTAAAATATGAGTCTGGCGTACATCGAGTTCAGCGGGTGCCCGCTACCGAAACCCAAGGCAGAGTTCATACCAGTGCGGCTTCCATTGCTGTATTACCAGAGGCAGATGAGTTTGATATTGATCTGAAAACCAATGATATTCGTAAAGATTTATTCTGTTCTTCAGGTCCAGGAGGACAGTCAGTGAATACCACTTATTCTGCAGTACGACTTACACATATTCCAACAGGAATAGTAGCTCAATGCCAAGATCAAAAATCACAGCTGAAAAATTATGATAAAGCTTTAACAGTTTTGCGTTCTAGAATCTATGAAATGGAATATGCAAAACACATGGAAGAAATAGCCAAAAAGCGTAAAACTATGGTTTCAACAGGAGATCGTTCGGCAAAAATCAGAACCTATAATTACGCGCAAAGTAGAGTTACAGATCATAGAATCGGACTTACTTTATACAATTTGCCAGCAATTATAGATGGTGATGTTCAAGGAATTATTGATGCATTGCAATTAGCAGAAAATGCAGAACGAATGAAAGAAGGATCTTTGGCGTAAGATTTTTTATTTTATTGTTAAGTATTTATTTTAAAAACGGAAAGAATTCAAAAGTTTTTTTAAACTATTTTCTAAAAAACCAAATTTTTAAAGATCAATTCAAAATCTTAAAAAATCAAATTTAAATAATCTATTATACCAAAAAAAGCGATCATTTTGGTGAGCACTTTTTTTCGGATAGGACTCTTACTCGTCCCCAACGTAGTTGGGGATAAGAACTTTTTCTCTTTTTAGGGCCTCAGATTTAAGGAGGTATGATTGAAAGAAAACAAGTTTCCAAGGAATTTTGGTGGCAGTATACTTAGATTCTTTGTTATTGTGCTGAATTACTCTTTGATAAGGATTTTCTGAGAAACCTTTATAATAGGAATGATCTTTTAAAGAAATAATTATATAAACGAAGTATTTCATAAAACAAAAAAGCTTGATCTTCAACTACATTGGGGATGACAGGGCAAATTTTACTTAAAGATTCAATTAATGCAATGAACTATTTATGAGTTAAAAAAAAAGGTCTTGATCCCCAACTACGTTGGGGACGGGCTGGACGGGACTCGAACCCGTCCCCAACAGCGTTTGGGATGACAGGGCAAATTTTACTTAAAGACTTATTTCATTTAATGAACTATTTATGAGTTGTAAAATTTGAGCATGAGAATACTTTTTAAGAACTTTTTCTCTTTTTAGGGCCTCAGATTTAAGGAGGTATGATTGAAAGAAAACAAGTTTCCAAGGAATTTTTGTGGCAGTATACTTAGATTCTTTGTTATTGTGCTGAATTACTCTTTGATAAGGATTTTCTGAGAAACCTTTATAATAGGAATGATCTTTTAAAGAAATAATTATATAAACGAAGTATTTCATAAAACAAAAAAGGCTTGATCTTCAATTACATTGGGGATGACAGGGCAAATTTTATTTAAAGATTTAGTTCATTTAATGAACTATTTATAAGTTAAAAAAAAAGGTCTTGATCCCCATCTACATTGAGGCCGGGCTGGACGGGACTCGAATCCGTCCCCAACAGCGTTGGGGATGAAAGGGCAAATTTTATTTAAAGATTCAATTCATATATTAAACTATTTATAAGTTAAAAAAAAAGGTCTTGATCCTAATATTGTTAGGACAAGACCTTTTTGCGGGCTGGACGGGACTCGAACCCGCGACCTCCGCCGTGACAGGGCGGCATTCTAACCAACTGAACTACCAACCCGTTTTGTAAATAGTAAAACCAATATTTCTATTGGAGTGCAAATATAGAAACATTGCTTGAAAATCAAAAACATTTTTTGCTTTACTAAAATTGAGTAAATTCTGATTTTCTATTAGTTGAAAAATTGATAATGAGTCTATAAAAGGTTTATTTAGATAATTGTAATGATCGAGCAACTTCTATATTATGTTAGACCAAATGTTTGTTTAGAGTAGAATAAGTAGTTTTGCCAATAGTATCGACAAGAGGTAAAGAATAGTCTGGTTTTGGATAATGACCCAGCTCATCTAATTTTATAAGAAGTTTTCCAAACTCTTTAAAGTTTTTGTCATTATCGTTTTTTTTCTCTTCCAACTTAATAATATCTTTCAGTTTGTCAGCTAATGATTTCATGTTTCAAAGTTAAATAAATTTTCTAGAGTGCAAAAACGCCTCTGAATTATTTCTAATAATGTATTGGCAAATAAGGTCATTATATTCTCTAATTAGCGGTTTTAACTCAGTATCATTAGAATAATCTTCAATTTTGAGTTTTAAAATATTAGTTAAGGCTGCTACATCTATAGATCGTCCATGCGAATGCCAAAGTTTGTTATTAGATAAATCTCTTGCAATTTCTGTTGCTCGATCTGTTTTTTCATTAAGGGTAACAGTTTTAGAATTGCTATGTTTATTCCAATTTTTAAATTTGTATTTTACTAGCCATTCTTTCAATAATTCAATCGTCAAATCCCTTGCTTGTTCAAATCTTCTTAACATAGCAATGTCTTGTTCATTTTTTTTTATTAAAAACTTTAGGTATGATAGGTAAACCATATTTAACATCTTCATCTTCATAATAATATAAACTCATTTCTCCAGAAGTTTCCACAATAGCTAATCGCAACTGTCCTAAATGTTCTACATGTTGCATTCTCAATTCTGCAAAAAATTCGTCTTGCGCCATTAATTCTTTCTTAAAATTAGCTAAAGAAAACTTTCCATCACTAATCAAACATAATGGATTACCTTCTATCATTGTCTCTACGGTTTTACTTTTAGAAACTAATAAAACAATCAATCGATAAATTAATGCAATCGATAAAAAAGCAGTTATGGACATCAAAATTCCAATTTCTTCATAAATCATTGGATCTCCAGCAGATGATCCTAAAGAAATCATAATAGCCATTTCAAAAACAGATAATTGCTTTACACCTCTTTTACCCAATATTCTAAGTGCAACTAATAACACAAAAAACATAATTATAGATCGTAATGCTATATGAGGTAAAAACGAAAATCCATTTTCGCCAACCATTAGTTTGTGTAAATAATCCATCCTATTTTAGTATTATTTAAAAAGCAAAACATAAAAAAGAATAATAAATTTGATTTAAAAGTCTACCATTTTTTGGTGCAAAATATGCTTGAAGATGGTAGTTAAAATTTTTAATTATGAACTATAAAAATATTCAAACTCTTGTTTTAAGAATCCTTTTTGTATCAATCTTATTTGTTTTTAATGGATGTGTTACAAAAAATGAACCTTTACAAACGGTTTCGTCTGTTGATTTGAAAAAGTATGTAGGAAAATGGTTTGAAATTTCTTCTTTCCCACAGAGATTTCAGAAAGGATGTAATTGTACTACAGCAGATTATGAAATAACAGATAAGGATTATGTGAAAGTCACAAATTCTTGTCGCTTAGATTCTGTGAACGGAAAATTAAAAATTGCAGATGGTAAAGCTTTTGTAGTGGAAAATTCTAATAATTCTAAATTGAAAGTACAATTTTTTTGGCCTTTTAAAGGAGATTATTGGATCATTGATTTGGGCGAAAATTATGAATATGCAGTTATTGGAAATGAAGGTAGAGAATATTTATGGATATTATCTAGAAATGCTAGTATGGAAACTTCAATGTATGATTCAATTTTAGTTAGAGCTAAAGCAAAAGGTTTTGACATTAATAAATTGGTAATTACGAATCAAGAATGCAATAAAAACTTAGGGAAGAAATAATAATATACTTAAATAAGAAGTATAAAGAGACACAAGTAAAAATAAGCCAGCCCAAAAAATGGAAGGTATTCCTGTAGTCTGATATAAAATGCGCGCATCTCCAGATTGAGCAGGGTTTTTGAGTGATAAATAAAATACAGTAAATGATTTGATTATGTTTTCTAAAAAAAGTATTGCACTAAAAAATATGCTTAATACTTGCAAGTGGAAAAAATCTTTTTGGTAAAGTACAAATCCTGATAAACAGGTAAAAATAATTAGCCAAACTATTCCATATTTATTTCTAACCCATAATAATAAGTTGGTGGAAGCTATTATTAATAATATAATTAAAAGCATTTCATATCTAATGTTTTTGATAAGCCATACAGAAAAAAAGCTAAAAAAGGCTGATAATGGATAGCCAGCAATTACGATGATAAAAGTTGCTAAGGAATTAGTTGTTGCAGTTTTTGCAATTCCAGAAGTGTCGTGAAATAAATCAATAGAAATAATTTTTGAACTACTAATTATTGCTGCAAATGCGTGCGCAGTTTCATGTATCATGGTATAAAGTACACAAAGCATTTTTCCTAAAATTGGTAACCTACTTGCTATGAAAGCACAAAGGATTATTCCGTAAAAAATTGTGTTGTCAATCGTGCTCATTTCTCAAACATAAAAAAACCTTGTGTAGCTTTAGCTTTCTTTAATTCAAAATGACACAATTATTACCATTAGCTGAAAGATTACGACCCAAATTATTAAAAGATTATATTGGACAAGAGCATTTGGTAGGTCCAAATGGAGTTTTAAGCAAATCAATTTTAGCTGGAAATCTTCCCTCTTTACTACTTTGGGGACCTCCAGGTGTAGGAAAAACTACTTTAGCTAATATTATTGCCAAGGAATTGAAGCGCACATTTTACTCTTTAAGTGCCATAAATTCTGGAGTAAAAGATGTACGAGAAGTGATAGAAAAAGCAGCTTCTAATGATATATTCATAAATAAACCCATATTATTTATTGATGAAATACACCGTTTCAGTAAGTCTCAGCAAGATTCTCTATTGGGTGCTGTAGAAAGAGGCATTATCACTTTAATAGGAGCAACAACAGAAAACCCATCATTTGAAGTTATTTCTGCATTACTTTCCAGGTGTCAAGTTTATATTTTACAACCTTTGACAGAAACACATTTAATTAAAATGTTGAATGTTGCAATGAAAGAAGATGAATATCTGTTATCTCGAAAAATAGAATTAAAAGAAACAGAAGCATTAATCAGATTATCTGGTGGAGATGGCAGAAAATTATTAAATATTTTTGAATTGCTCGTAAATTCTAGTTTATCAAAAAAAGTAATTATAACGGATGAGTTAGTACAAAAACAAGTACAACAAAATATTGCTTTGTATGATAAAACGGGTGAGCAACATTATGATATCATTTCAGCATTTATTAAAAGTATTCGCGGAAGTGATCCAAACGGCGCTGTTTACTGGTTGGCGAGAATGCTGGCAGGAGGTGAGGATGTTTTATTTATAGCCAGAAGGATGTTGATTTTAGCATCAGAAGATATTGGATTAGCAAATCCTACAGCATTGGTTATGGCAAATAATTGTTTCCAAGCTGTGAATGTAATTGGAATGCCAGAAGCTAGAATTATACTTTCACAAACTGTGATATATCTAGCAACCTCTGCAAAAAGTAATGCATCTTATTTAGCAATTAATGAGGCAATGGAATTAGTAAACCAAACAGGAAATGCACCCGTTCCTTTGCATTTAAGAAATGCGCCAACAAAATTTATGAAGAATCTCGGCTACGGAAAGAATTACGATTATTCTCATCAAAATAGTGGAAATTTTGCTGCTCAAGAGTATCTTCCAGAATCAGTAGCTGGAAAGAAATTGTTTGATCCTGGAAATAATCCACGAGAAAATGAAATTCGTAAACAATTAAAATCATGGTGGAACGAGAAGTATAATTATTGAATTTCTAATGAAAAGTTCAACTTATAGTTCAGAAGTAGGTTTTTTTTGCGCAAAGAAAAATTCTTTTAAACATTCTATAATTTATCTCTACAGTTTTTTATTTATAGAATTAGAGTTAAGAATAGAACAGAAGAAAAAACCATCAAATTTATAAGATTATAATTACTGGAAGGTTAAAATAATTGCTTACAAAGGTCTTTTTGCAACAAATGGATCACATGAAAACTAAGCATTTTTTGATTTCAATGGAATCGCACTCCCCATCTTAGATGAAATGAATGATTATTAAAACGGAAAATTCTTTATTGGCACATAATTCAATGATTATTTATAACATTTGCTGAATGAACACCTTTTACCGGATTCTATCTTTTGCGAAACCATTTGGAAGATTTGTACCCTCTTATGCAATTTATTCACTGTTAGCGGTTGTATTTGGATTAGCGAATTTTACTTTAATCATACCACTTTTAAATGTCTTATTTGAAACTAAAACTATCCTAGAAGTAAGCCAACCGACATTTTCTCTTTCGGTAAGCTATTTTAAAGATCTTTTTAATTACGGTTTTTATACATTTTCTACAAATTATGGAAAATCTGGAGCCTTGCAATTCGTATGCGGGATTATTTTAGTTTCTGTTTTATTAGCCAATTTATTCAAATATCTTACCCAAAGAGTTTTAGCAAGATTGAGAGTTTATGTAGTTCAAAATGTTCGTAAAGATTTATTTGAAAAAATTAATTCTTTGCATTTGGGCTATTTTCAAAGTCGTAAAAAAGGAGATGTAATGTCTACAATGAGTAATGATGTAAATGAAATAGAAAACTCAATTGTAAGCAGCATACAGGTAATATTTAGAGATCCGCCATTATTAATTGGTTATATTATTCTTTTATTTATTATGTCGGTGAAGCTTACTTTATTTACATTAATTATTTTACCACTTTCTGGTTTAATTATTAGCAGAATTACAAAATCATTAAAAAAGAATTCAAAAAAAGGACAGCAATACTTAGGAAATATACTATCTATTATGGACGAAACCTTGTCTGGAATTAGAATTATAAAAGGTTTCAACGCACAAGAATATATTTCCAAAAAATTTGAAGTTGAGAATTCAAATTATAGTTATGTTCTAAAAAAAATGTTGAACAGAAAAGAATTAGCATCTCCACTTTCTGAATTATTAGGAGTCGCAGTTGTAGTGGGAATATTATTGTATGGAGGACAATTAGTTTTAGAAAACAGATCAGAACTATCGGCAAGTGAGTTTTTAGGATATATAATTATTTATTCTCAAGTTTTGAATCCATTAAAAAACATCTCTAATGCAGTTTCAAATATTCAAAGGGGCATAGTCGCAGGAGAGCGAGTCTTGGAAATTATAGATATAAAAAACGAAATTGAAGACTCCCCTAATGCAATTGAAATTCAATCTTTTCAAAACAATATTCATTTTAACGGTGTAAGTTTTAAATACGAAAATGATTTTGTTTTAAAAAATATAAACTTAAAAATACCCAAAGGTAAAATGTATGCTTTGGTCGGACAATCGGGAGCTGGAAAATCTACTTTAGCAGATTTAGTACCCAGATTTTATGATGTAAGCGAAGGAGAATTATTGGTAGATTCTTTAAATGTTAAAAATTTAAAATTAAATAGTTTAATTAATTTAATTGGAATTGTAACTCAGCATCCTATTTTATTTAATGATACAATTAGGAATAATATCGCCTTTAATTTGGAAAATGCAAGTCAAGAAGAAATAGAAAATGCGGCGAAAATTGCCAATGCTCACCAATTTATTATGGAAATGCCTTTGGGATATGAAACCAATATTGGAGATCGAGGAGATAAATTATCTGGTGGACAAAGACAAAGAATTTCTATTGCCAGAGCTGTTTTAAAAAACCCACCGATATTGATTTTGGATGAGGCTACATCTGCATTGGACACAGAATCAGAGCGTTTAGTACAGGAAGCATTGTTTAATCTTATGAAAAATCGAACCTCCTTAGTTATAGCTCATCGACTTTCGACTATTCAACATGCCGATCAAATAATTGTAATGCAAAAAGGTGAAATCATTGAGCAAGGAAATCATCAGGAATTAACCTTGCTTGGCGGGATGTACAAAAAATTAAGCGACTTACAAACCTTTGATTAATAAAAAATAATTAAAAAAAAAGCCAACTAAATAGAATGGCTTTTTCATTTTATTTTTAATTATCCCTCGTGATCCATTAATTCTAATTCACGTTTTACAGCCGTATATTTACTATACAATGCTTCACGCTGTAATTTTACTTGTTCACTATTTACAAATTCATCATAGCTTACTGCTTTATCAATAATTCCAACGGGCGTTATTTCTATAATTCTATTCGCTATTGTTTCTACAAATTGCAAATCGTGGGATTTAAATAAAACGGTTCCTTTAAATTCAACCAAACTATTATTTAATGCAACAATAGATTCCATATCTAAGTGATTCGTAGGCTCATCCATAATTAATAAATTAGGACTTAACAACATCATTTTACTCAGCATACAACGAACTTTTTCTCCCCCAGAAAGCACTTTGCTGCTCTTCAAAGCTTCTTCGCCACTGAATAGCATTCTACCCAAAAATCCACGTACAAAAGATTCATCTTTGTCTACAGAATATTCTCGAAGCCAGTCCACTAAATTATTATCAGCTTTGAAAAATGAAGAATTTTCTTTTGGAAAATAAGCTGGAGTAATCGTTTGTCCCCATTTAAATTCACCAGAATCAGCCATTTTTTCTTTCATCAGCACATCAAAAAAAGTAGAAACGGCTAAATCATCTTTTCCAATAAATGCGATTTTATCTCCTTTGTTGACCATGAAATCTACTTTGTTAAAAAGCACAACTCCATCTTCTATTTTACTTAATTTATCGACATTTAATAATTGATCACCAGCTTCTCGCTCAGGTTTGAAATGTATAAATGGATATTTCCGTGTACTAGGCTTTATATCGTCCAAGGTCAGCTTTTCTAATAGCTTTTTCCTTGATGTTGCTTGTCTTGATTTTGATGCATTTGCACTAAATCTTGCAACAAAAGATTCTAATTCTTTTCTTTTATCCTCTGTTTTCTTATTTTGATCTGATCGCTGTCGAAGAGCCAGTTGACTGCTTTCATACCAAAATGTATAATTACCTGTGTACAATTGCAATCTACTAAAGTCAATATCGGCAATGTGTGTACAAACAGCATCTAAAAAATGTCTATCGTGACTTACTACAATCACTAAATTCTTGAAATCTGCTAAAAAGTTTTCTAACCAAAGAATGGATTCTAAATCTAAATAATTGGTAGGCTCATCCAATAATAATATATCAGGATTACCAAATATAGCTTGAGCTAAAAGCACTTTTACCTTATCTGCTCCACCTAAATCACCCATTTTTTGGATGTGCAAAGCTTCCTTAATACCCAATCCACTTAATAATTCAGCTGCTTCACTCTCAGAATTCCAACCATCTAAATCAGCAAATTCAGCTTCCAAATTAGAAGTTCTAATTCCATCGGCTTCTGTGAAATCAGCTTTTGCGTATAGATTATCTTTTTCTTGCATAATGCTGTAGAGCCTTTGATGGCCCATAATTACAGTTTGCAACACATCATATTCATCAAATTCAAAATGATTTTGCTTCAAAACGGCCATTCTCGCACCTGGATTAATGCTAACTGTACCGCTATTTGGATCTATTTCTCCCGAAAGAATTTTTAAAAATGTCGATTTTCCAGCACCATTAGCACCGATCAAACCATAACAATTGCCGGCTATAAATTTTGCATTTACTTCTTCGAAAAGAATGCGTTTGCCATAGCGCAACGTTACATTATTGGTTGTAAGCATATTAAAATTAATTTTTTGAAGCTGCAAAGATAAGAAAAAGCAGCCAACCATTATTTCCACATAGAGTTAGGATTGTATTAATTAAATGACCTAAATAGCTTAAAAAAATTTGTCATTTTAAAAGCCTTTGTTGTTTTTTAAGAATAATAATAAGAACTACCATCCCAATTGCAAATATAAAAGCCACTCCTTAATTTTTTATTTCACAATGGTTAATCCAGTAATTGAGTTTATGAAGCGGATTATTATATCCTTTTTATTAATAAAAAGCGATCTCTAACTTCCTTATGGACTATTTCAAATGCAGGAGCATCTCGACAGATAGATTTTAATTTCCTAGATTTAAATAAATAAAAATTATAGTTCATCTAGTTGCAGTTTTGTTAATTAAAAATAAATTTTAGTTAATTTTTTCATTCCAAAAATAAAGTAGTTTTTGATGTAATTTTAAGTGTTGCAAAAGCTGAGGGTCGAAATAAATAAAGAACAATTTCGGCTCGATTTTGATTATGTATTTTTACAAAAATAAATCCTACATGCCAGAAACAGTTTCAACTATTTTCTTATCCCAACAAGCAAACACTAATTTAATTAAACAATGTACTGCTAAGGAAAGGATTCAAAAACTAAAAAATTTTAAGTCGAATATTGTGGAAATGGAAGAAGAAATTCTTCAAGCACTATATTTAGATTTAAGGAAATCTAAATTTGAGGCTACTATTACTGAATTGTCCCCCGTTTATTTAGAAATTAAATTTGCTATAAAAAATTTGGAGGCTTGGATGAAACCAAAAAAGATTTTTGGCGAACTCCAGAATATGCTTAATCAAAACAGAATTTATTATGAACCCAAAGGAGTTTGTTTAATTATAGCTCCATGGAATTATCCCTTTCAATTATTAATTGCCCCACTTGTTTCTGCCATAGCCGCTGGAAATTGCTGCATTTTAGAACCATCGGAAATAAGCTCTGAAACCAGTAAAGTTTTAAAAAGGTTAGTTGATAAAACCTTTTTAGCAAATGAAATAGCCCTTTTTGAAGGAGATTCCATCCTAGCTACGGAACTTTTAAAATTACCTTTTGACCATATTTTTTATACAGGAAGTACTGCGGTCGGAAAATTAGTAATGGAAGCAGCGGCTAAAAATCTAACTTCGGTTACCTTGGAATTAGGAGGAAAATCTCCTGCAGTAATTTCAGAAAAGGTGAATGTTGCAAAAGTGGCAGAGACTATCATTTGGGGTAAATATATAAATGCTGGCTAAACCTGCATAGCGCCAGATTATATTTTAATACAAGAGAATATAATTTCAGAATTCATTGCTGAATGCAAAAAAAGTATTTTAATGCAGTTTCCAGATTTGGAAGCTATAAATTATTCTAAAACAGAATATCCTAAAATTATTAGCCAAAAACATTATAAAAGATTACAACTATTAACAAATGATGCGATTCTCAAGGGAGCAAAAGCTGAAACAGACTTAGTTTTTGACGATTCAAGTTTATCCATTCATCCAGTTTTACTCTCACAGGTAAATATAAAATCCAAAATTATGGAAGAAGAAATATTTGGACCTGTTTTACCAATTATTTCCTTTAAAAATATAGAAGAGGCAGCAGATTTTATTCGTAATAAACCAAAGCCATTGGCTATGTATATATTCAGTGATGAGGATAAAGAAAAAGAGTTTTTAATAGCCAATACTAGTGCAGGCGGAACGGTAGTCAACAATTTATTAATCCAATTTGCTGAAATAAATTTACCTTTTGGAGGTGTAAACAATAGTGGCTTTGGAAGCGCACATGGATATTTTGGATTCAAAACTTTCTCTCATGAACGTGCTGTAGTATTCCAATCAAAAATTAATTTAACTAGAAGAGTATTTCCTCCATATCATGGAAAAGAGAGAATTTTGAAGTTGTTAAAGTTTTTTACTGGGTGAGTATTTTAAAAAGCAAATTTTTAGTTAAATGTTATATTTAATGTAAATGAATTTGAAAAAAAGATAATCTGTAAAATTATTTTTAATTCATTTTTCGTTTTTAAAATTTGTTTTAATAAAATGAAAATAAACTGTAATTAAATTTGATTAAAAAAAATTATTTCATAAACTATTGACCAAAATATATGTTCTAAAAGAAATAAATTACATAAAATGCAAAATATAGTAGAAATCGCCTCAGGCAACAAAGACTTTTCCACATTGGTAGCTGCGGTAGTAGCAGCAGGATTAGCAGAAACACTTAGTGGCGCAGGTCCGTTTACAGTTTTCGCACCAACTAACGAT
Organism: Sphingobacteriales bacterium; assembly: GCA_038209155.1. Lineage (GTDB taxonomy): Bacteria > Bacteroidota > Bacteroidia > Sphingobacteriales > Sphingobacteriaceae > JBBQYA01. The sequence goes on from JBBQYA010000010.1 coordinate 44,357, forward strand.
GCTTTTGCCAAGTTACCGGCGGGAACAGTTGAAGAATTAGTTAAGCCAGAAAACAAAGAAAAATTGGCGGCTATCCTTACTTATCATGTAGTTGCTGGCAAGGCTTTATCTTCGGATTTGTCTGATGGGCAATTAATTAAAACAGTAAATGGTCAAGAAGTTACAGTATCTGTTGGAGATAATGTAAAAGTGGATGGAGCTGTAGTAGTAGCAGCAGATTTGGAAGCATCAAATGGTGTTATTCATGTTATCGACACAGTAATTATGCCTAAGTAAGGTTTTAAATACTCATTAAAAAAATGGCTATATCAAATTGATGTAGCCATTTTTTTTTGTAGTTTTTTAACTCAGTTCTATGTTAATTTACTTTTTGTACTATTAATTCCAAAAGCTTATTATCTAATAATAGTGACGAGGCAAAACTTCTATTTCTTAACTTTTATTTATATCAAAATTGAATTAATAGAATTTTTAACAAACAAAAAAGCCTGATTATTTTTAGTTAATCAGGCTTTTACAATGTGCAGTATTTGGTTTTATTCTTTAACGAATTTTATGACTTCGGTTTGATTTTCAGCACCTGTGATATAAATTAAATACATCGACTTTGATAATTCTGATACATCAATTCCATCTGTGTATTGAGGGTTGTAATCAAGATTCTCATATACTGTAGCTCCCAAAAGTGTAGTGATTTTTACTCTGTATTGAGCATTTATATTATCTGTAAATTTAATATTTATTAGATCATTTGCAGGATTGGGGTAAACTTTAAATTGAGATTTAGAATTATTAATCTGGTTTACGGAAGAAGTATTATCGTACTGCTCATAATAGAATCTAACTCTGAAATCATTTAATGTATCAAATTGAAAAATAGTACCATCCCAAGATTCGGATTGTTGAGTTAACATATACCCATTTGAATTGTAAGATAGTAATTGACGCCCATAGAAATCCCAGCTATTTCCGATCCACTCTTGGTTTAAAATTTCTATAATTCTACCATTGGCTATTATAATTTGAAAACGTTCGAAATTTTCCCATCTTGTTCCATCCCATTCTTGGGATATAGCCGAATTTGGTAAATTTCCTGTCGAGTAGGTAAAACTTAATTTAAAGTCATTTACCCAAAGACTATTAAAATAACTTTGGAATACTTGAGAGGTTTCTCTGTTGTTTACATCAAAAGTATAGAGTGCTCTGAAATCAAATTCCCAAGCTAGATTTTCCCACGTAGAATTAGTTATAGAAGTTGCATTTAAGCCAACATAAGTGTAATCTGATTTTTCTACAAAATCCCAATCTACACCATTCCATGTACTCCCGATTTCGGATAATAAATTATTCCCAGAGTATGTATAGTCTGTTTTAAATGAATTTATAAAGCTCAATGAATTTGGGTCAAATGCTTGATTAAGCTTAGTTAATAATTGGTTATTGGCATTATAAGTATAACTTATTTTTAAGGAGGGTATAAAACCTGAGCCGTCAAAAACGGAATCTATAGAAAGGATCACCTTATTGCCACCATTAAAAGTTTGAGCAGTTTTCAATGATGGAGCTGTGGAACTGTTGTAAAATATTCTTTCATCAAATTTAATATCATCAAACTCTAAATAAAAAGGTTGAAGAAGCATACTTCCTCTATTCCCAGAATAAGAATAAGCAGTGGAATCATTGAAAAATTGAGATTCAGATACCTCTGCAATTAATCTATCGTCCAAAGCAGAAGTTTTTTGTTGTACTTGGTTAGCATTTAATGACCGAAACATAGAATATAAATCTTTATGTTTTTGGTTTTTTCTAGATTTAGTAAAATCCGTTTGAGCAAAAGTATAAAAACTTAATGCCAAGAATAGAAGGGTAAGAATTGATTTCATATATTGTTTTATAGATTTTTTTTGCAAAGTAGTGGTTTTTAAACTAATAGAATAATAATTTATTGTTAATTAGTTATTTATAAAAAATCTACCTTGTTTTCCCCTTAAAGATTTTGTGAGAATGTTTTATTTGCTAATAATAGAATTACTATCAGAATTAGTTTTTTACTCTTAGAACTTTGATAATGGTAGTTTTTTCATTGCATAAAACGCATTAGGCTTGGTGATGTGGAAGCAATTTGTAGTAAAGTTAATTTGAATCAAGATTTTTACAGATTAAAAGAAATTAATTTAGCTTAGCTCAAACCTAATATTTCTAGTTATCCAAAAAACATAAAACACAGAATAGCGATTACTCATTTTTCCATCAATGAAAAACCTTAACACATAACCCCACAAAAAAATAACCCCACAAAAACTCCTCTAAAATGGTTTTTTGGCTAGAAAGTAAAAGACTTCTCTTCTGTTTTTCTTCAATCATTTCTAAACTTAAACCATTTCATTAAAAAACAATAGAAGCGTTAAATTCAACTCAAGCTTAATTTTTCAAACTATTTTCAAGCAATTTGATTTTATAAACAATCTAAATTTTAAAAATGATTGAATTAGCTAACGAATTTTAAATATTTTTGATTTTTGCATACTATGGCCAGAAAGATTTTATTAGAGAATATTGCTATTGAAGGTATTAATACTTACGATATATACAGAAAAAACGGCGGATACCGATCTGTAGAAAAAGCAATAAAAAATATGACACCTGATGAGGTGGTAGAGGAAGTGAAGAAATCGGGTTTGAGAGGACGAGGAGGTGCAGGATTTCCTACTGGAATGAAGTGGAGCTTTTTGGCAAAACCAGAAGGAAAACCTCGCTATTTGGTTTGTAATGCAGATGAAAGTGAGCCAGGCACGTTCAAAGATCGGTATTTGATGGAGAAAATTCCGCATTTGCTAATCGAAGGAATGATAACTTCTAGCTTTGCTTTGGGTGCAAATACTTCCTACATCTACGTTCGAGGAGAATATTTTTATGTGATAAGAATTTTGGAAAAAGCCATAGCCGAAGCGTATGCAAATGGCTGGCTTGGAAAAAATATTTTAGGTTCTGGCTATAATTTAGATTTATATGTTCACCCTGGAGCAGGTGCTTATATCTGCGGAGAGGAAACAGCTCTATTAGAATCTTTGGAAGGTAAGCGAGGAAATCCAAGAATTAAACCTCCTTTTCCGGCTGTGGCTGGTTTGTATGCTTGCCCAACTGTAGTGAATAATGTGGAAACTTTGGCAGCCGTGGTTCCAATTGTTAATAATGGTGGTGATGAATATGCGAAAGTAGGAATCGGTAGAAGTACAGGAACCAAATTGATTTCTGCTTGTGGAAATATTAACAAACCAGGGATTTACGAAATTGAAATGGGGATTACTTGTGAGGAATTTTTGTATTCTGATGAATATTGCGGTGGAATTGCCAATGGAAAACTGTTGAAAGCTGTTGTAGCTGGTGGTTCTTCGGTACCAATTCTTCCTGCTGCTTTGTTTTTGAAAACTGCGGCTGGAGAAAATAGATTAATGAGTTACGAATCTCTTTCTGAAGGTGGCTTTGTGAGTGGAACAATGTTAGGTTCAGGAGGTTTCATCGCAATGGACGAGGACGTTTGTATAGTACGAAACACGTGGAATTTCACCAGATTCTATCACCATGAATCTTGTGGACAATGCAGTCCATGCAGAGAAGGAACGGGTTGGATGGAAAAAGTGCTGCATAGAATTGAGTATGGCCATGGAAAATTAAGCGATATCGATTTATTGGTAGATGTAGCTAAAAAAATTGAAGGAAATACAATTTGTCCACTTGGAGATGCTGCAGCTTGGCCAGTGGCAAGTGCCATCAGACATTTTAGAGATGAGTTCGAATGGCATGTGAACGAACCTGCAGAATGTTTGGTAAGAAATTATGGTTTCGGTGAAAAATTAATGGAAGCATAAAATATTTTTAAAAAAAACAGTTTAGTACAATAGATTAGATTCAAACTATTTTTAAATAAAGAAAAATTCTAATTCATTATTTCAAGAAATAGTAACCCAACAAAAATATCATGGCAAAAGTAACCATAGACGGAATAGAGATAGAAGTAGAGGATAATACCACTATACTAAATGCAGCACGAAAAATAGGGGGTGACGTTGTTCCGCCAGCTATGTGCTATTACACCAAACTGAAAGGCAGTGGAGGAAAATGCAGAACTTGTTTGGTGAAGGTAGCTGCTGGATCTGCCAAAGATCCTAGACCGATGCCGAAATTAGTGGCAAGCTGTTCCACTTTTGTACAAGACGGAATGGTAATCGAAAACATAACTTCCGACGAAGTGCTTGAGGCTAGAAAGGGAGTGGTGGAAATGCTTTTGATTAATCATCCGTTGGATTGCCCTGTTTGTGACCAAGCTGGAGAATGTGATTTACAAAACTTATCATATGAGCATGGAAAGCAAAATACTCGTTATGAATTTAAACGCCGAACGTTCGACCGGATAGATATTGGAGATAAAATTCAGTTGCACATGAACCGCTGCATTTTGTGTTATAGATGTGTTTATGTTGCGGATCAATTGACAGATAAACGGGTTCATGGAGTTTTGGGACGTGGAGACGCTTCGGAAATTGGAACTTATATTGAAAAAATAATAGAAAATGATTTTTCAGGAAATGTGATTGATGTATGCCCAGTTGGAGCTTTGACTGATAAAACGTTTCGATTTAAAAACAGAGTTTGGTTCACAAAACCGGTGGATGCGCACAGAGATTGCCCAACTTGCTCTGGAAAAGTGGTATTATGGTATCGTGCAGACGAAGTTTTGAGAGTAACCGGACGAAAAGATGTCTATGGAGAAGTGGATGAATTTATCTGCAACACCTGTAGATTTGATAAAAAACAAACATCAGATTGGGTGATTGAAGGTCCAAGAGATATTGAAAAAACTTCTGTGATTGCCTCCAATCATTA